>DAOTUR010000902.1:0-9181 GCA_034436915.1 Anaerolineae bacterium | reverse complement strand
GACCAAGACGATGTAGAATAAAAGGACAAGCCACAAGATAATCACGGACGATGATCCAAAAATGGTTTGTTCGTATTGCACCTCTCTGAATGGGAACTGCTATTTCTTTGGAAAAGCCTAACACGATTTTACGGATCACAATGGCGCAGTGCGCCCCTACAAAGCACAAAATCTGTCCAAAACGGCATTTTTAGCAGTGATCAAAAACTCAAATAACATTTCTTGAGAAAGACACACGTCGTGGGTATGTATTCATCGACCTCTCGTGAAAAGGCATCACACGGCCTGCGGTTGGTGGCATTGGGGGCGCTCGTGTTCCTTCATGCGCCGCTGGCAATCATCGCCCTGTACGGCTTCACCACCGATGCCAAGACCTATCAATTTCCACCGCCCGGCCTGACATTGGATTGGGTCGGTAAGATTCTCACGCAGCGGCCTGATTTCTGGTCGGCGCTTCAGTTTTCAGTGGTGATTGCCCTGATTGCGACCTCATTGGCGCTGCTCTTTGGCACGATGATCGCGCTGGCCGTGTATCGCAGCAGCTTCTTCGGCAAGGAGGCGATTTCGCTACTCGTGATACTGCCGATTGCGCTGCCGGGCATCGTGACGGGGATCGCGCTCCGCAGTGGGATTCGCCTGCTCGATCTTGAGTTCAGCATGTGGACGATTGTCGTCGGCCATGCCACCTTTTGCATCGTCACCGTCTATAACAACGTCGTGGCCCGCCTGCGCCGTACCGCCTACTCACAGATTGAAGCCTCGATGGATCTGGGGGCCAGCGGCTGGCAAACGATTCGCTATGTGATTTTGCCCAATATCGCCACAGCACTGCTGGCCGGGGCGATGCTGTCGTTTGCGCTCTCCTTCGATGAGGTGATTGTGACGACCTTCACAGCCGGGACGCAGCAAACCACGCTGCCGATCTGGATGTATTCGCAGTTGATTCGCCCGCGTGATCGGCCCGTGACCAATCTGGCCGCGCTGATCGTGATTGCGATTACGTTCATCCCCATCATCATCGCCTATCGCAGCACGCAGGAGATCAGCGCCCAGTAAGCAGCATAGGTACATGAGATGTCGTGACTCCTCACCCCCGCCAAGATACTCATTATCGAGAAGGATTGTCGTAGGGACACGGCCTGCCGTGTCCACATATTCCGACGAGGCGGGCCTCGTCCCTACACGAGGGAATCACTATTTTTTCTGCGTCCTCGTCGCCTTTGCGTGCGGATTGGTTCTGTCTGTCTCTTCCCCTGGCCCCCGTGTCTGTGGTTCAATAGGGCTTTGCGATGTCTCCAACACCGGGATGATTGGTATGCAATATTTTGACCTGCTGCGCCGAAATCCACCTTTCTCGCGGCTGTGGATGGCACAGGCCATCAGCTACATTGGCGATTGGTTCAATTACATCGCCGTTGCCGCCCTCGTCACCCATTTTGGCGGCGTATCCGGCATTGCCATCAGCGGCCTGCTGCTGGCCCGCTTTTTGCCGCCGCTGCTCGCGGCCCCTGTTGCGGGTGTGATTGCGGATCGTATGGATCGGCGTCTGCTGATGATTGCCAGTGATGTGCTGCGGACGCTCGTCGTCCTGTGTTTTCTGCTCATCAACGAGTCCAACTGGTTCTGGCTGACCTACGTGCTGATTGTGATCCAGTCGAGCATTGGTGCCATCTTTGAGCCCGCTCGCTCGGCCTTCGTCCCCAGCGTCGTTGCTGGCAGCGATCTGGTCATTGCCAATATGTTGAGCAGCGTCACATGGTCGGTGATGCTGTCCGTCGGCGCAATCTTGGGCGGACTTGTGGCCGGGGCCTTCGGCACATCCACCGCTTTTGTGGTGGATGCTCTCTCATTTCTCCTGTCAGCCGCCTTCCTTCTGTCGATTCAGCCGATCTACGCGGCTGAAAATCTCGACACGCCGAAATCGAAGGATGAAGGCCGTTTCAGCGATGGGCTGCGTTATGTGCGGACGCACCCGGCCACCGCCGCGACCCTTCTGATCAAGTTGGGCGGCAGCATTGGCAGCTTCGATACGATCATTGTTCTGTATGCCACAACCATTTTTGTCCTGGGTCAGAATGGAACCACTTCAACCGGACTGCTGTATACCGCCTTTGGCATTGGGGCGATCATCGGGCCGCTGCTGATTCAGCGCTTCAATGATGAGAGTGTCAAGCGCATGAGGCGTTTGATCTCAGTCGGTTATGGCATGATTGCGCTGGGATGGTTTTTGCTGGCAGGTGCGCCGATTCTTGTGGCGGCAATGGCGGCGGTGTGCATCAAAGCGATGGGCAGTTCGGTCTACTGGACATACAGCTCTGTCATCTTGCAGAAAACTGTGCCGGATCGATATCTGGGCCGTATCTTCGCGTTTGATCAGGCCGGCTTCCAGTTGGCAACCGTGATCAGCACCCTGCTGACCGGGGCCGCCACGCAGAAGACCACGCCAGAACTGCTTCGCACCGTGATTTTAGGCACAGGGGCCTTGAGTATTATTCCTTTGCTCCTCTGGACAATGGCACTCCCCTGGATCGAACGTCAGGCCAAAAAGGAAATCGCTGCAAATGTGGCACAGAGTGATGTTTTGTGAAGTCTATTCATTTATTACGATGAGTGTATATGTTAGGCAGACAATGATTTTATAAACTCACTTTACGCACCCCCCATAAAATGATGCTGAGAGCGCTGGAATGACCGTCAAACCCTTCTTCCCAACCCCTCCCTAAGTCCCTCCCCACAACGTGGGGAGGGACTTAGGGAGGGGTAAACTGCGTAAGGTGAGTTATAAAGTTTTCCTCTTTTTTCTCTTATCTTCGCGTGCTATCCTCGATTAGGATACAGACTTCATCCACTGTCATAATATCCTCTTTACTATAAATAACTGCTTCACACACCGTCACGTCGGGAGTTTTTTGTGAGTGATATTCTTAAGTCAATCATCCTCGGTATCTTAGAGGGAATCACCGAGTTTCTGCCTATTTCATCGACAGGTCATCTCATCGTTGCTACGCAACTGCTGAATTTTCGCCTTGACGCGCCTGGTTTTCGCAGCACCTTTGAGATTTTTATTCAGTCGGGCGCGATTGTTGCCGTGCTGATTTATTATTCGCGTGATCTCTTGCAACAAGCCCGTACCATCAACACTCCACCAACTCAGAGATGGTGGCTGGCGATCATTGTGGCCGCCATTCCGGGGCTTATCCTGGGTTTCCTGTTGTCCAGCAAAATCGAAGAACTGCTGTTTCGCCCGTCAGTGGTCGCTCTGTCGATGATTGTGGGCGGCGTCTTCATGTATGCCGCTGAGGTGTATCAGGCGCAGCAGGAAAAACGCAAGGGGCTGGCTGTCGCTGCGAATACCACCTCAGCAGAGGCAGCGACGCACGCCAACGTGCCGCCCGCAGAGGGCGAAGTGACCATGATGCAGGCGCTCATTGTGGGATTATTTCAGGTGCTGGCGCTCATTCCCGGCATGTCGCGTTCCGCCATGTCGATCATTGGCGGGATGTTTGCAGGATTGTCTCGGCCTGTCGCCACACGCTTTTCATTTTATCTGGCTCTTCCTGTGCTAGGCAGCGCGACGGCTTATGCCCTCCTCAAGCATCTGTCTGATATCAACGGCAGCGATCTCATGCTGCTGCTGATCGGCGCGGTGGTGTCGGGGATCGTGGCGTGGTTCGTGATTGGCTGGTTTCTGCGTTACATCGCACGCAATAGCTTTATACCTTTTGCCATCTATCGGATCATCGTTGGGGTCATGATTCTGGCGCTGGTGTCAGCAGGTCTCTTAAAGTAAGAAAGATCAGGCCGGAACCACATGAGTAGAATTCTTGTTATCGACGATACCGCTGCAATCCGCGATGATATTGCTGCCCTCTTGTCAGCGGAAGGCTTTGACGTGCGTGAAGCCGACAATGGCCGCAAAGGGATTGAGCTGGCTCAATCCTGGGCACCTGATGTCATTGTGTGTGATATCAACATGCCAAATATGGATGGCTATGCGGTTCTGCATCAGGTTCGCAATCTGGCTGTGACACGCATCACCCCCTTTATCTTTCTCACGGCCCGCAGTGAGCGGCTGGATATGCGTGTGGCGATGGATGCAGGGGCCGATGATTTCATCACCAAGCCCTTCCAGCCGCCTGAGCTGATTGCCAGCGTCAAAACGCAAATCCATAAAACAGCGATGCGGATCAAAGCCACTGAGCAGCGCCTGCGCGAGTTGAGCGAGAACATCACGACTGCTGTACCGCACGAACTCCGCACACCGCTGAATACTGTGTCCGGCTATGCCGATATGTTGATGAGCCAGGCCCACGAGATTGATGCGGATCAGGTTGTCGAGTGGGCGCAGTACATCAAAGAAGCGGGGCAGCGGCTTTATCAATTGGTCGAACATCAGATTTTGTATGTGCGCCTGCAAGTGCTGGCCCACACGCCGGAAAAACTGGCCGAATATGCCAGTTCCCACCTGAATGATGTGAATGAACTGGTCGAAATGATCGGCTTGCAGATTGGAGACAAATCAGGGCGGCTGAACGATCTCCAGTTTGATCTTGTGGCCGCTTCGCCTGTGGCCTGTACCTATCCCGATTTGATTAAGATATTGGTCGAAGTTCTGGACAATGCCTTTAAATTTTCACCAGCGGGTCAGCCTATCTTCGTGCAGGGACGCGCAGAAGACGATTTTTACAGCATCTGTATCCAGGATCATGGACGCGGCATGACGGATGCTCAGATTGCACGGATCGGGCCGTATATGCAGTTTGATCGGGCGATTTATCAGCAGCCGGGGCTGGGGCTGGGCCTCGCCATTGTGCGCGAATATCTCGATTTGTACAGTGGTCGGCTCGTCATCACGAGCAAGCTGGGCGAAGGCACGAGAGTGTATTTGCATCTAAGATGCGTGTGAGCATTTTTGCGCGGAATTCGCATTCCGTCTATAATATTCTCAGGATGATAATCACCTATCGGGCAGCGCACAGCCCGGAGGAACTCTATGACTCAGCGACGCTCCCTCTGGCGGTTGGCCGCCCTATGTGTTTTGATGGCCCTGGCGGCAACGGGCTGCTTCCAAGAAGCGGGCGATAAACCTCAATCCACACAAATTTCGCAATTTATCCCGACTGCGACCTCAACGGATACGCCGATTCCCTCTCCGACGGATATTCCGACACAGACTATCGTGGCCCAGCAGGTGCTCGTCACCGAGACGCCAACACCGACTGAAACCCCCACCCTCACCGCCACTCCCACAGCGGCTGATCAGCTTGTCTCAGATATTGTTAACTCTACAAAAGTTGCTCAGGCCGATGATGAGTTTGTCCTCACAGCGACACAATACGTTCTTGAGATCACACAAACACAATCGTTCTCTGAAACGCAAACCGCCATCGCCCTCGGTATTGGCGCAACCGAAACACCGATCCCCTTCTTCACCCCGACAGCGCAGATTCCAGTTTTTAGCACGGCAACACCGTTTGGTACGGGTGGCGTCCAGCAGCCCGTCAATCCTGGCGGCGTGTGCATCCATGAGGTGCGCCTGGGCGATACCATGTTCCGCCTCTCGATGCTCTACGGCGTGTCTGTCGCTGATCTGGCGGCTGCGAACGGCATCACCAATCCGCAGTTGATCCTCGTCGGCCAGAAAGTCAATATTCCAGGCTGCGGTACAACGGGCGTCTTTCCGCCTCCCACCTCTCAGCCCACCCAGGCATTTGATGCCTCAGCCCAGTTTGGCACGGGCGGCACAACACTGGGGCCAGTGGTGCAGGTGCAAACCTCTGACGGCCAGATCGTGCAGGGCCAGCTCGTCAACAGCGGTCAGGGCGGTGGAACGACCTTCGCAGGCACAACCCATGTCGTGCAGCAGTATGAAACTCTGTTCCAGATTTCGCAGCAGTACGGCGTGTCTGTGACCAGCATCGCCGCCGCTAACGGCATCGCCAATATCAACCGCATCATCATGGGCGATACACTCGTTATCCCGGCGCAGTAGATCGCGTTTGTAATGTCAATGATTGTGTAGAGGCATGACAATTCATGCCTCTACGTATTTAACCAATGGTGCAAGTCATAAATTTGAGGTGGGATTGGCGTAGGGATGCGGTATACCGCGCCCCATAGACACCAAATTCAAGGATTTTATGCTCATTGTGGGCCAAAGTGTGCGTCTTCACCCACCTCATCACGCGGCAAAATCGCTTGCGCCAGGGACTGAAAGTCCCTGTCTCGCGTGTTGCGGGGTTGAAAACCCCGCCCAAACACGCCCCAAAAGATGGTTTGAGCGGGACTTTCAGTCCCGCAACAGGCAAGGCAGGGGTTTTCAACCCCTGACGACAGGTGATTTGCTTAAGTTGCTGCAAATGGGATGCGGTATACTGCGCCCTTGCAAAGACGCTTTGGCCCATTAAGAACTCTTGGTTATCAGAAATTGTAATCATTCACCTATCTGTGCGACAAAGGCCCCTGTAGGGGCGCGATATATCGCGCCCTCATGGTTTGAGAGAATTTGTCATTGGGCAGGATGCATCCCGCCCCTACGAACCCACGATCGTCACGGATAGCTGAATAATTACCAGAAATTGGGCTTCCGAATTTGATTTTCTAAACCAAAACGATCACAAAATTGAGACATGCACCATTGGTTATTTATAGCCTGGAGGAACACCCCGTATGAGCGAAATCATCCTCAGCAGTGAGCCGATCTATGAAGGCCGTATGCTTAATATCTACCTCAACACCGTGCGGCTCCCCGACGGCCAGCTTGCCAAGCGTGAGGTGATTCGTCATCCGGGGGCAGTGGCGATTCTGGCCTTTGACGACGAGGGCAATATCCTTCTCGTACGGCAGTATCGGGCCGGGATTGATGAGGCGATCATTGAGATTCCGGCGGGCCTGCTGGAAGAGGACGAAGACCCCGCCGATTGTGCCGAACGCGAACTGCGCGAGGAGACGGGCTATCGTCCTGGCATCCTCGAATCATTGGGCGGCTATTTTGTTGCGCCCGGCTACAACAACGAATATATTCATCTGTTTCTGGCGGATGATTTGCAAGAGGCTCCTCTCGCCCACGACGCGGATGAGTTTCTGGAGCTGATTCGCGTGCCGTATGATCATGCGCTGGCAATGATCGACAGCGGCGAACTGAGCGACAGCAAGACGATTATCGCGCTGCTCAAGGCGACGCGCTGGCTGAACGAGTGACACCTCTCGCATCCGATGCTTCGGCTTGTCCCGTTTCCTGAAGCCGTATAACGTTTTGTCCCTACAAATCGACAGTGGGCGCATGATATAATGCCCATTCGCTTGTCCGAAAATAGAGATCTAGAGAGACGCCTTTTCATGCGCGTCTTTTTTGGGAAAGGCTCCACAATGAATACCGCAGAACTCATGGCGACTGTTGCAATGGAAACTCGCGGCTTGCCCCTGATTGAAGTGGGCGACACCGTGAAAGTCCATGCACTCATCGTCGAAGGCGACAAAGAACGTGTCCAGGTCTTCCAGGGCATCGTCATCCGCGCCCGCAAGGGTGGCAATGATGCCAATTTCACCGTGCGCCGCGTGGCGTCACATGGCATCGGCGTCGAACGTACCTTCCTGCTCCACAGCCCACGCATTGAAAAGGTCGAAGTGACCCGCCATGCTAAGGTGCGTCGCGCCCAACTGTATTACCTGCGTACTGCGAAGGGCAAGGCCGCTCGTCTCAAGGAACGCCGCGTCTAATCGCATCGGGTGGTCGCATGAATACCCCATTGATTGGTATTACAGCCTACCCGTACATTATGCCGGGGCATGGCTGGGATTATGATATTTGCTATCGGGCGAATGCCCTGGCGGTTGAACGCGCCGGGGGTCTGCCCGTTTTGATTCCGGCGGCGCTCAAGCCCGAAACGCTGCGGGCGCTGTTTGATCGCGTCGATGCGGTGCTGCTGCCGGGCGGCGGCGATGTCAATCCTGATCGTTATCATGAAGCACCTCACCCCACCATCGGCGGCGTGAACGATATTCGGGATACAGCGGAAACCTTGTTTACCCAGTGGTCGGTTGAGGACAAACGTCCGATCCTGGGTATCTGTCGCGGGATGCAAATTATGAACGTGGCATTGGGCGGCTCGCTGATCCAGGATATTCCGTCCGAAGTCACGACGACTCTGGTGCATGACGTGGAAGATGGCATCCCGCGCAGCACGATCATGCATGAGGTCGCCATCACCGACGACTCGCATCTGGCGCAGATTCTCGGCACATCGCTGGTGCAGGTCAACAGCCTGCATCATCAGGCCGTCGATATGCCCTCCTCGCTGGTACGCATCACGGCCAAAGCGCCGGATGGTGTGCCCGAAGCGATGGAGATTCCCAATCATCCTTTTGCGATGGCTGTGCAGTGGCATCCCGAAGATATGCTCAATGGCGGCGATGGTCGTATGCAGCGCCTGTTTGATGCGTTCGTGCAGGCTGTCCGCGAGAGCGTCGAAACACGAGCACTGTCGCGCTAAACGCACATCTCAGTCATCAATAAAAACAGGGCGGCCAATTGGTCGCCCTGTTTTTGATCCCTCACCCCAACCCCTCTCCCACTGCGCGGGAGAGGGGTTGGAGTGAGGGGTCGCCTCTACGAGCGAATTGTCCGCATCCGAGGGTCTGTCGCAGGCTCATTGCCGCTCAGATCAGCGGCGCTCGGCACGGGCATACGCCGCGAGTCGCCTGTATCAAACGGCAGCACACGGCGCGAGCCAGCGGGCGGATTAACGGGCAGACGAATATAGAAGGTCGAGCCAGGGAACTCCTTCATATCATGGCCGGGGCTTTCGACCCACACGCTGCCACCATGCCCATTGATCACGCCTCGCGCAATCGTCAGGCCCAAGCCCGGCCCGGCTCCCATGAATTTGTACATGCCCGTCGAATGCAGCGAGGGATCATAGCCGCGATAGAATTTCTGGAAGATGAGTTCAAGGTCTTTGGGCGCAACGCCAACGCCCGTATCCTTGATGACGACCACAATATGATCCGTCTCATTCACAGAGCGGGCTGGCTCGTGGCGGGCGGTAATATCAATGCGGCCCCCATCGGGCGTATATTTCACAGCATTCACAAAGATATTGCGGAACGCCTGCACCAAGCGCTGCATATCGCCATGAATAGCGGGCAGGCCCTCAAAGCCGCTGCGCTCTACCGTGATTTT
>DAOTUR010000901.1:0-3502 GCA_034436915.1 Anaerolineae bacterium | reverse complement strand
GATTAGATCGATACAGCGGATCATAGGCATCTGGTGAGGATGGGAGAGGGTTTGGGGTGAGGGACACCCTGAAACACCTCTCCAAAACCCAGGTGATTTAGTGTGAAACGGTCATCTTTTGCAGTTCGGCCATCACCTCATGCAGCGAGGCGAACACCAGGGGCGTGACATCGGCAAAGCGGGCGCGTTTGGTGTCATAATCCAGCGTGTGATAATCCGGCACCGCATAACAGGTCATGCCCGCAGCCACAGCCGCTTTTGCCCCGTTCACGCTGTCTTCAATGGCGACACAGCGCACAGGATCGACGCCCAGGCGTTGCGCCGCATGGAGATAGACATCCGGGGACGGTTTGCCGTGCGCGACATCATCGGCGGTGTAGAGATGCTTGATCACATCGTGCCACTCTTGCGACAGCACGACAGCCTCGATCACCGACATCGGCGAGCTTGAGGCAATCGCGTAAGGAATACCCAATTCTGACACATATTGGAGGATTTCCACCGCGCCCGGCTTGGCGACGGTTTGGGTCGGCAGCAGTTCGAGGACGCGCCGCGTGAGATCGCTGCTGAGATCAGGGACGGTCTGCGTGAGATTGAAAATCTCTTTCAATTTCTGGAAGAAGGCATCAAGACGCATCCCGATGACCTGTTCGCGCACCTCAAAGTTAAAATTGATGTTCAATTCTTCAAACATGGCCCGTTCCGCCGCCTCCCAGACGACTTCTGAGTCAACGAGCGTGCCATCCATATCGAACAAAACAGCCTCATAGGGGAATGTCACAGGGTTATCCTTTCATGTCATCAATGTTAGACAGGATCACGGCAAAATCCTGAGACGATGCCGTGTGGTGTTTCTATCACAAGAGTAGGGACATGACATGTCATGTCCGAATCGATGGGACATGGTGTGCTTGGAGATGGCGTGCCATGTCCCTACAAAAACATTATCTTGTGAAATGTATGCTATAGGCCCATCAAATGTAGGGGCACGGCACGCCGTGCCCAAAACGCCCTGCATTGAGATCATGGGTGATTCAGAATACTTACAGCTCTTTGGCATCCAGCGGAAAGGCCGCTTTAAAATCGTCGCGCTGCTCATCGCTCTTGAAGGTGACGACGCCATCGAGGGCGAGACGCACGCCTTTTTCAAAGATGGCCTGATGCGGCGTATTCTTGACGCGGGCATAGCCCGATGACCCCGCCGCCAGCGGCAGAACAGGCGCGAGTGAGGGACAGGCAATGAACACATCCGAGTCAGCCTTCACCTTGTCGCGGGCCACGACGCCGCCATAGCCCACAAACAGATCCACGACGGGCCGTGTCGCCAGATCCGACGAGCCATCGCCGATCATGAAACGGCGTCCGGTCTGGTCGCCCGCTAACTCCTGAATGATCTGCGGTTTGCCGCTGGAAATCGTCAGCGGGCCTTCGACATATTCGAGATAGGGTTTGTCGTGCTGCGTCTGCGGCTCATCGGTGCGCCACCATTCGCCCGCCAATTCGTTGTATTCCAGCTCAACGGCGCGAATACGATCCGCAGAAATGCCCAGACGCCGCCCGAAGCCGCGCACCGCATCGACCAGACCGCCGCTGATGATGAATACCTTTTTATTGAGGAAGTGCAGCGCATTGACGACGGCCATTGCATCCTCAACCATCGTTTCATAGTAGAGGGATTCGATCTCTTTGAGCTGGCCGCGTGTGGGGCGAATCGCCTTGAGACGCTTGCCATACACCTGTGCGAGATCGAGTTCGCCATTCATCGCTTTGTTGGTCAGGATGCTGACGCGGGTTTCTTTGCCCTTCAATTTGGCAAGTTCGTCGATGCCTTCAATGGTAGACAGGGTGCTGTCGCAATCGAAGAAGATGAGATCGTAGCCTGTCCAGCGTGCCTCATGCATAGGGTGGTTGCTGCTTTCACTTGTGGGCGACGGTGTGCCATTATAGCAAACCCGTTGCCAATGAGAGAGATACGCTGCAAAAAATGGCTTGATGAGATCAGGCTGCGAGTGCGATACTGGACGCAATCATCCATATGTCCTCCTGGGACACGAGATATTTGCGTATGCAGCGGCTGTTTTTTCTTCTGATCGCCTCAAGTTTGATCCTGATCCCCGCGCTTTCAGCCCAGGAATCGATCTCTATTCCCGAAGATATCAAAATGCTGTGGGAGCAGGCGGTGGCCCAGCCCGATGATTTTGGCGTGGCGTGTATGCCGCTGATGCAGCAAAGCAAAACCGTCCTCTACAATGCGGCCCATTTCCCGCTGGCATCCGTCTCCAAGCTGCTCATCTTCATTGAGTATGCCACCCGTGTTGACAATGGCACGATTCCGCTGGATGAGACGGTGAGTGTGGCAACGCTCGATCAGTACAATCTGCCGCGCACGGATCGCGGGGCGCATGATCGCTTCATCGCCCGCTATCCGGCAGGCATTACATCGTTGCCGCTGTGGGATGTGGCGACCGAGGGCATGATGCAGTACAGCTCCAATGCCGCCTCCGATTATGTGCTGCACCGCTTGTCGCCGGTGGATTGGGCCGCGCTCTATCAAAAACTGGGCGTGTATGATGCCACCCCGCCCACGCCCCTCACCATGATTCCGCTGCTCATGAACAATCATGTGGATGGGCGGGCCACCCACGAGACGCTTGCCAAGTTGTCGATCTCATTGGGCGAAAGCTATCTCGATCATTACATTCAGGATGGGGCATGGCGGCAGTCGGAGATCGTGTATCGTTCGGGACAGGTGGGCGGCTCAGGTCGTCCGGGGAGTCTGTGGCCGTCCTGGGATATCCAATCCGCGATTTTGCAGCAGGATACCGCAACGGCCAGCGTCAACGATTTTCGCAATGTGATGAATGCGATTTATGGCAGCAGCAGCCTGCTCACGACCAATGTGCAGTACATCGTTCGCACCGGGATGAAATGGGAGAGCAGCGATTTCGTCAATGCCAATTACGTCGAATATGGAGCGAAACTGGGCTTTTATTCGGGCGGCACGCTGACGCTGGTCGCGTATGGCGATCCGATTTATGGCGACCCGATTATCTCCGTGACCTTTCTCCGCAATATCCCGCAGGGGATGTACAGCCGCCTGCTGCGCGAAGACAGCATCGGCGCGTTTGCCCACTGGATGAATTTTCAGGCTTGCGAGGAGCTGTATCCGCTGATTCAGGGGACATTGAAGTAGGCGCGGGCTACTGAGGGTTTTCGTTCAAATTTTGAATCGCCGCCTGCCATGCCTGCACCTGCTGCATCGCCTCATCGAGTTCGGCCTGCGTCAGCAGTGCGGCGAAGGGCAGATGCTTGAGGGCGTAAAAGCCTTCACTGAGCATCAAATCCGCCAGACCGATCTGTTGATAGGCGGTCTGGTATAACTCGGCCAGATCGAGCGGCAGGACGTGCTCTCTCAACGGCAGCGCGATACGCTTGAATGGCTCCTGTAGGCCCATTGGCACAACGCGCACACCGTGTCCCGGAATATAAATCGCCACATGAT
>DAOTUR010000900.1:0-2925 GCA_034436915.1 Anaerolineae bacterium | reverse complement strand
CAGCGGCCATGTTCAACGTGTTGATTGGTCTGGATCGCCAACTGCATCCCGACCATAAATTCTCACTCAGTATTGCTGAGTTTTCTCTGTGACGAGACTTGCACCATTGGTTATATAACAAAAAATCGATCCGATGTCTGAAAAAGGCGAGAGAAATTTTCGCCCTCGTCGGTGCTCTTTTTCGTCCCATCTTTTCTCACAATCGATCCTACATCACTTATGACATGGCCCATTTCTGGCGTATCCTGTAGATACCCCTTTAACGCCCCTTTTCTACAGCCATGTGAATCCCTATGGTTTCTTTCACCTGAATATGGAGACCCGCTTATGCATCCTTGCGTCGTGAGAATTTATTGTCGCAATAGGCACAAGCCCGATAAGGTTTATTCTATCTTGATCGAGTGGCCTCTCAAAACAGCTTCTCTACCTTTGGGCCAATTTGTAAAATTCAATCGCCGTTTGCGACCAGATTTGTGCCTGTTCGGCCGCGCTGTAATCGGCAATGGCCTTGCACGTCTCGGTCACCACCTGCGCGTAATCGCCCGCCAGAATCGCTACCGGCCAATCGCTGCCAAACATCATTCGCGCCGCGCCAAATAATTCGCGGGCGGTATCAATCGCAGGCTTGATATCTGCAAATGTCCAATCGGGTTTGCCCACCGCTGTATTGAGGCCAGAGATTTTGACAAACACGTTTTCGCTCCGGGCGGCTGTCTGCATCGCCTCATGCCAACCAACCATCGCAGCGCTGTCAGAATAGGGCGGCTTGGCAAGATGATCAATCACAATGCGCAGCGTGGGAATGTGTGTGACCAGCGTGGGGATATGAACAATGTGTTTGGGGTACAGAGCCACCATATCGAACGTCATACCAAATGACGCCAGAATTTTCAGGCTTTCGATGACAAGGGGCTGCACAATCCAATCCGGGTTGGCTTCCTCATGGATGAGGTGGCGCATCCCCTTGAAATGGCGATTCTGGCTGTACATCGTCAGGCGTTTTTGCGTCTCGGCGGGATCAAGCAGATTGACCCATCCCACTACGCCCGCCACCCAGGGCGTGTGATCCGCCACCTCCAGCATATAGGCCGTGTCCTCATACGAATTGGCCGACTGCACGATCACGGTTTTCTTAATGTGATGGGTGGCAAGCTGCGGTGCAAGATCATGCGCCTCAAACGTGTCGTAAATTGGCCCATAATCGGGAATTAACCAGGGATACGCGACCTTTGAAAGATTCCAGAAATGTTGATGGGCATCAATAATCATTTTTCGCTCCTGTCATAAAATGAGATGTTACGCCGTTGAAACCCCTCACCCCGTCCACGCGGGCGGACGCGAGGGGTTGGGGTGAGGGGTTCAAGGGTTCTCTCGATCCAACACCCGCTGCACGAATACTGCTGCCAGCCCTGTATACTGCACCGGATCGAGCAGGGCGACCAGTGCCGCCCGCGACACATGCGGTTGTACCCGCGCATGGTCGGCCAGACCATCAAGAAAGAGGGTTCCATTGTTGAAGGCGTGCATTGCACACTCATACACCACATCATGCGCATCCTGCCGCCCGATGTGCTGCCCCAGCGCGAACATGACGCGCTCGGCTAGCAAAAGCCCCTGCGTGAGATCAAGATTCTGGCGCATTTTGTCCGGGTAGACAATAAGGCCGTCCAGCACGCCGATCATCATCTCCACCGCCCGCTGGCCCATCACAAACAATTCGGCCAGATACACCCATTCCATCTGGAACGATGACCAGTCACGCTCATGCTCGTTGTAGAGTAGGGTATCGAGGGCGGTACTGGCCTTCTCGCGGCACAAACGTCCCAATGTGAGGATGGACTCGCAGATCATGGGATTGCGCTTTTGCGGCATGGTGCTGCTGCCCACCTTGCCCATCTCAAACGGCTCTTCCACCTCGCCAAACTCACGCTTTTGCAGGTCGATGATCTCGTGCGCGATGCGGCCCATGAGTGCCACCAGCATGTTGAACGTGTGGGCAAACTCAACAATGTGATCCCGCGAGGTGTGCCACGCAATCGGCGGCACGCCCAAGCCTAATTCCTCCATCACGAAGCGCTGAATCATGAGGCTGTCCACCGCATCTCCTTCGTTCAGGCCCGCCAGTGTGCCAACCGCGCCCGCATATTCGCCCACCAGCAAACGCGGCCTCAACTGCACAAAGCGCTCCTGATGGCGATAGACCTCGGCCAACCAGACGGCCACTTTGAAGCCAAACGTCGTCGGAAGGGCCTGCTGCCCATGTGTGCGGGCGGCGATAGGGGTGTGCTGGTGGGCGGCGGCCAGGCGGCGCAGTGTGGCGATGAGCATATCGAGCGTGTCCGTCACGAGGCTATAGGCATCGCGCAGTTGCAGGATAATCGCGGTGTCCATCACATCCTGCGTGGTTGCCCCCCAATGCACATAGCGGCCCGCATCGCCCGCGCAGTGCTGCGAAAGCTGCCATATGAGCGCGACGAGAGGATGAACCGTTTTATCAATGCCCGCTTTAATGGCGTCGATATTCATAGTTTCCGCTCTGGCCCGCCGCGTGATCTCAGCGGCGGCGGCCTGCGGGATGAACCCCGCCCGCGCCTGCCCCCGTGCGATGGCGGCTTCGACATCGAGCCATTTTTGCAGCAGGGTCATATCATCGAAGATGGTCCGCATCGCGGCAGAGCCGAACAGATCGCGGAAGAACAGGGAATCGATCATGTGGGCAGGCATCGTGCTTTAAGTCCCGGTTTTGTGATTGAGAAGTTCACGCTCCAGCCCGGCCCGCGTGTTGGCTATGTGCTGTTTGGCCAGTTGCTTGGCCAGATGAGGATCGTATTGGCGGCAGGCCTGCAAAAGGGCTTCATGTTCCGCATGGATTGTGGTGATGCTGTGAGAGACGAAGAGAAAGCGAAAGCGGTAAATCTCGCTGCG
>DAOTUR010000899.1:0-14438 GCA_034436915.1 Anaerolineae bacterium | reverse complement strand
AAAAGCAGGGTTTTCGCCAAAATTTGGCACTTTGTGACCTTTTATAAACCAAGTTTTGGGGTCAAATTTGCTTCAAAAAGGCAGATTTGGCTGTGTTTTCAAAATTGGCGAAGGTATTGATTACGTCTCGCATTATAAAACGGCTTCTAAGGTTGGCAATTTTTCAACTATGTTCGCAAGCAATAGCAACAGCCAGAGAGTTTCACAATAGGCATATTATTTTCACGTTGAATTCACATGCCATCCTCTGATCTCTCCCTTGCTGACCAGTAATTTATCTCTCTAAACTCGCCCAAAATTAAATAAGGTGAAATCCATGACAGAGACAAGTGTATTGGATTATTTGACCCTACCAAAAGCCCTTACAGGTATCGCCGGGTTTGATGAGATCAGCGGTGGTGGTTTACCTATGGCAAGACCAACACTCGTTTGTGGCAGCGCCGGCAGTGGTAAAACCCTGTTTGCCATGGAATTTCTGGTTCATGGTATTACACAATATGATGAGCCTGGGGTCTTTATTGCCTTTGAGGAAACACGCGAAGAACTCACGCAAAACGTTGCGTCACTGGGATTTTCACTGACTGACCTCATTGACCAGCATAAACTGGTCATCGACCATATCAGTATTGATCGAGCGGAAGTCGAGCAAAGCGGCGAGTACGATTTAGATGGGCTGTTTATTCGTCTGGAGTATGCGATCCAAAAGGTAAACGCCAAACGGGTGGTTCTGGATACGATTGAAGTCCTTTTTGCGGCGCTGGGCGACACGCATATTTTACGGTCAGAACTGCGCCGACTGTTCCGTTGGCTTAAAGATAAAGGGGTTACGGCGGTCATCACTGGTGAACGCGGTGACGGCGCACTGACTCGAAATGGCATTGAAGAATATGTCTCCGACTGCGTGATCTTGCTGGATCACCGCATCGAGAAGCAGATGTCCACCCGCCGCCTGCGGATCATCAAATATCGAGGAACTGTACATGGAACCGATGAATATCCTTTTCTCATCGATGAGACTGGATTTTCGGTGCTGCCCATTACTTCAGTCGGACTGGACTATGATGTCTCGGATGAACGTGTCTCCAGCGGTATTCCGCGCCTCGATACGATGCTCGAGGGTCAGGGATTTTTCCGAGCCAGCACGATCTTGGTTTCAGGATCTGCCGGTACCGGCAAAACCATTATTGCATCACAATTTGTGGATGCCGCCTGCCGACGCGGTGAGCGCTGCTTGTTTTTCTCATTTGAAGAATCAACCGGTCAAATCATCCGCAATATGCGTTCAGTGGGCATTGATCTGCAAGCCTGGGTTGATGCTGATTTGCTCCGCTTCAAGACGGTTCGTCCAACCCTGTACAGCCTTGAGATGCATCTCGCCACGATGCATAAGCGCATTCAAGCCTTTGATCCACAGATTGTTGTCATGGATCCGATCACGAATTTTGATATTATTGGCAGCAGGGCGGACAGCAGCGCTTTGCTCACGCGACTGGTTGATTTCCTTAAAATGCGCGGAGTCACAGCTTTCCTGACCAGTCTGACGAGTGAGAGCGAAGCCATCGAACAAGCCCAGGTCCATATTTCCTCGATGATGGATGCCTGGTTGCTGGTGCGTAACATAGAATCAAACGGGGAGCGCAACCGTGTTTTGTATATTCTTAAATCACGCGGGATGGCCCACTCCAATCAAGTCAGTGAGTTTGAGATTACGGCTCAAGGGATCCAACTGGTGGATACCTATCTGGGTAAATCCGGGGTTCTGACTGGATCCGCACGTCTCGCTCAGAAGACCGATGAACAGAATGAAGAATTAGCACGCCAGCAAGCGCTTGAACTGCGCCAGCTCAAACTTGAGCGTAAGCGTGCCGCCATCCAGGCTCAGATCGCCGCATTACAGGCTGATTTAGATGTCGAGACTGCTGATACGCAACTGCTTATGGACCAGGAGTCACGGCGAATCATTGCGTCTAGACAATATACCGACACAATTGCACACAAGCGGCAGATAGCCGCCAGCGATAGTCAAGATTTGACTCATACTGTCGAGGGGGTTAAGCATGATAGATGACCATAAAGAGGATCTGGTTGATCATTCAGGTGCAGAAAAATGGGAACTTCGCCTCTATGTTGCCGGGCAAACACCCAAATCACTGACAGCTTTCGCCAATTTGAAAAAGATATGTGAACAATATCTTGAAGGCAAGAGCTATGACATTCAAGTCATTGACCTGTTAGTGAATCCACAACTGGCGGAAGGCGATCAAATTGTGGCTATTCCAACCCTGGTGCGATCACTCCCCGAACCGATTAAAAAAATCATTGGTGATTTGTCCAATACCGAGAGGGTGCTGGTCGGTTTACAACTTCGATCTCATCCACAGGATAAGGGATAGACGATGCCAGACGATAACCAGAGTGCCGAAACCGCGACGCAGCGCTTTGAACGGGCTTTAACCCAGCAGGTTGAGCAGCAGTATGTTTTAAAGCTCTACGTGACAGGACATACCCCGCGCTCGATTCAGGCGATTGCCTCTATTCGATCCATCTGTGAAGAGCATTTGCAGGGCAGGTACGAACTTCAGGTGATTGATATTTATCAGCATCCGCAGCTTGCGGAAGACGAACAGATTATTGCCGCGCCCACGCTCATCAAACAGTTACCACTGCCTTTGCGTAAGTTAGTCGGTGATATGTCCAATGAAGAGAAAGTATTGTTAGGCCTGGATTTAAGAAAAAAATCATGATTTGGCGATACGTTAAGTAGCTTGGACTTTCTCTATGCCAACGATTAAATCTTACGAGCAGCTTCTCCAGGAAACTACTGCTCTTCAGGCTCGATTGGCTGAGTCCGAGGAAACGCTGCGTGCTATTCTGAGTGGTGAGGTGGATGCCCTTGTTGTTTCAACCTCAGAGGGCAATCAAATTTTTACGCTGCAAAATGCCGACCAACCCTATCGGTTACTGGTTGAGCAAATGCAGCAGGGCGCAGTAACAAT
The DNA here is from genome assembly GCA_034436915.1 of Anaerolineae bacterium. Taxonomy (GTDB): domain Bacteria; phylum Chloroflexota; class Anaerolineae; order Aggregatilineales; family Phototrophicaceae; genus JALHOR01. The sequence goes on along the minus strand of DAOTUR010000899.1, from coordinate 11,442 downwards.
CTCAGGCGACGAAACCATTCTTTATTGTAATCGACACTTTGCGGATACCTTAGGCTATGCTTCCGACACCCTCGTTTCCCGGCAGATTGCTCAGTATATCGTTCAACAGGAGCGTGAACTGTTCAGTGCGTTTCTACGGACAGCATCATCTGATGGGAGCGCCTATCAGGAATTCAACTTTCAAAATCAGATCAAACAAATTGTTCCTATGGTTGTATCGGCTAATTTACTTCGACTGAATCAAATACAGGTGATTTGTTTGATTATTGCTGATGTGAGTGAACGGAAAAAGGCGGAGCAGCAGGCAATTGAGCTAGGACTCGAAAAGCAACGCACAAAACTACTGGCTGATTTTGTGCAGAACACATCGCATGATTTAAGAACACCCATCACCGCCATTCTCACCGGACTTTACCTCGTTCAACGCACTCACGATGAAGCACAAAGAGGAGAAAAAATTCAGGCTATCGAACGCCATGTTTTGTATTTAAACAGAGTCCTTGAGCAGTTTCAACAGATGGCTGTCCTGGATAGCATGACAGAACTTTTACTTCAAACAAACGATGTAAACGAAGTTATTATAGATATGTTGCACACTGTCTCCAAGCAGGCGGATAAGAAACAAATCACAATTTCAACGGCATTGAAGAGCGCTATTGTTTCTATTCATTGTGACCCGGATCTGCTGCATCGCGCTCTGGTTGAATTGATCGAGAATGCCATTCGGTTTACACCACAGGGCGGGCAAATTCAAGTTCGTTCGGCACTTGTGAACTATCATCAACTGATGCTTGAAGTCGCGGATAACGGCATAGGAATGACCCCTGATTGCTTGCCGCGTATTTTTGACCGTTTTTTCAAGATGGATGAAGCACGCAGCATGACCGGCGGTGCTGGACTTGGCTTGCCAATAGTAAAGCGTATCATCGAACTGCATCACGGATCAATTGAGGTTGAAAGTGCTGTGGGGAAAAAGACTATTTTCCGAATAATGCTGCCTGCTGTTGTTTCGGATGCTAAAACTACAGTTTTAGCATCCGTTTGATAATGCGGAACGTAATAGATTAATCCTGTTAAACGCATATCCTGGACAGCGTTTTCTGTAGGGCACGAACGAAGTCAACGCAGGTATGCATCGTGCCCTACAAAAGACCAAACAGGGCTTTACGATCAAGACAATGGCTCAAAAACAGCCTGGTTAACCCTGTTTAGACATTACAAATTCCATTATCAAACGGCTTCTTATGGAGAACGGTCTTAAAAGGCAAATGATGATTGTTTTCCAACATAGCACGCTGAACACCCTCTAAAAGGGAAGCCTGTCGGGGCGAGGCATGCCTCGCTCTGTGTCCTATGCCAATCCAGATCATTTGAAGTCTTTAGAATTTCTCCATTAGAAAAAAAAGTTAAAAAAGGATTAGAATCAATACCTTCGCCAATTTTGAAAACACAGCCAAATCTGCCTTTTTGAGGCAAATTTGGCCCAAAACTTGGCTTATAAAACGTCATGAAGTGCCAACACTTGGCGAAACACCTGTTTTTTCAGGTACTCTGAATTTTGGCGAAGGTATTGTTTAAACCGTTTCTCCATTATAAAAAATGTTAAAAAAGGATTAGAATAGCCTATGTACGTTATGAACCCGCACTGCTATAGGGGGGAGTAGAATGACTGGTCTCGATCTAAGGGCTGCCACTCACGAACGGTTGCAGAGTCGTGCCCTGGAGCAAAACTGCTCTATTGATGACATGATCAATCGTGTGTTGGATGACACCGTGAGCACTTCCACCCTGCCTTATCAGGATATGCTGAACTCCACATCTGATATCATCGCATTGTTTGATCTGGACTTCCGCTATGTGTATGTCAATGTCTCGATCGAAGCGATCACGGGTCTGGCCGCACCTGAGATGATTGGCAAGACCCACCGCGAACTCAACATGCCTGAAGAGCAGATCCTCTATTGGGAATCGATCTACCACGAGGTGCTGACGACTCGACAGGAAAAGGTGCTCCGCTTCAACTTTCCCTCAGTTGATGGCCAGGGTTATTATGAGACCCGCCTGACACCTGTTCTGAATGCCAGGGGCGATATTGAGTGTGTGTTGGGAATCACGCGTGATATCACGGACAGGAAACGCGTTGAAGATGACCTGCGCCGCTCAGAGACCAACCTGCGGGCGATGTTCAATATCACCTGGCAGTCTTTTACCATCATTGATCGTGATTATCGCATCATTGATGCCGATGAAAAAGGCAAGAAAGTGGCTGAGGCCATCTTTGGCAAGCGCATGGAACCGGGCGTTTCCATCCATGATTTTGTCCTTGCGAGGGATCGTGACAGCTTTGCCGCCAACTTTTTAAGCGCTGTGAACGGCCAGCGCGTGACAATCGAAAAAATGTTTGAGAGCCTGCCGGGTCAAACGTCCTACTATGAAGTGACTTATGATCCGCTCGTTGATCACGAGGGCACGATCATCGGGGTGTGTATGAGCTATCAGGATATCACCGAGCGCAAATTGTCACAACTCGCCCTGAGCAACAGCGAAGCTGACTATCGTCTGCTGGCTCAAAACGTCACGGATATGATCTCAAGACATGCTCCCGACGGCGTGTATACGTTCGTGACACCCTCCTCAGAGGTCCTTCTGGGGTACACGTCCGAGGATTTGATCGGGCATCAGGCGTATGAGTTTTTCCATCCCGACGATGTGCCCGTCGTTCGCCAATCCCATGACAACATTCTTAAACAGCCCCTTGTTTCAATCATTCAGTATCGGATTCGTCGCAAAGATGGCGAGTATATCTGGTTTGAGACAAGCAGTCGGACTATTCAGGATGCGCTGACAGGCGAATCGACTGAAATTGTTGCTGTCTCGCGCGATATCAGTGAACGAAAACGCATTGAAGAGGCTCTGAGCCGCAGTGAAGCCCGCCTGCGTTCGCTGGTGGAAACACAAACGGCATTCGTCGTTCGTACGGATTTGAATGGGAACTACACCTACGCCAACCCCTCATTTAGCAACCGATACCACTGGTTCAGCGATAATCTTCTCCAGTACAGTGTGCTGGACACGGTGCTTCCGGCGGATCATGACAAGGCCATCGCCGCTGCCGAACTCTGTCTGGCAAAACCGGGACAGCCTACTCAGGTGACGTTACGTAAAACTGTTGCCCCCAATGAGGACTTTTTGTGGACGCTCTGGGAGTTCGTCGCTATTCAAGATGCGGATCACGTCATCACCGAGATTCAATGTATCGGCTTTGACATCAGCGAGCAGATTCGGGCGGAGGAAGCCATCCGCTTTCAGGCGCAGTTACTGAATACAGTTGGACAGGCCGTCATAGCTACAAATGTAGAAAACAAAGTGAGTTACTGGAATCGCTTTGCCGAAACACTCTATGGCTGGTCAAGCGCGGAAGCCATAGGCCGCAATATCATGGACTTAACGCCTGCGGACATCTCCCAGCAGCAAGGAGAGGAGATAATGACTCGCTTGCAGTCCGGCGAAGGATGGAGTGGAGAGTTTATGGTGCAGCGCAAAGACGGCACGACATTCCCCGCTCTGGTCACGGACAACCCCATTGTGGATGAACAGGGTGTGCAGATTGGGATTATCGGCATATCGATGGACATTACCGACCGCAGGCAAGCCGAAGCAAGACTCGCTAAGGTGAATCGCACCCTGGCTTTGATCAGTAGTGTCAACCAGTCGATTGTCCGTATTCGCCTTGTATCGGAGCTGTTTGAGACGGTCTGCCGCATCGCTGTTGAAATTGGCGGTTTTCACATGGCATGGATTGGACTGTTCGATTCTGAAACCAGGCGGGTGCATCCGGTCGCCCATAGTGGTCTCGTCGAAGACTACCTTGGACTGCTCGATATTGGGTTGGATGACAAACTGCGTGGATATGGGCCGACTGGCACCGCCCTACGCACGGGCGAACCGGTCATTGTCAATGACATTGAGCACGATCCTCGCATGATGCCCTGGCGTGAGGATGCCTTGCGCCTCGGCTACCTTGCATCGGCGGCGTTTCCGCTCAACCTCGACGGTGAGATGCGCGGTGTACTCAACCTGTATGCGAAGCAGGCTGATTTCTTCGATGCTGAAGAACTCACTCAACTCGATGAAATGGTGGCAGATATTTCTTTTGCTATGGAGTTCGCCGAAAAGGAAGCGCAGCGCCAGCAGGCTTTGATGGCACTCAAACAGCACGTCCAGGCGGTTGAAGAAATGCGCCTGTTCCTCCAAACAACGCTCGATGCGTTCCCGGCGAATACCGTTGTAGTTGCCCCGGATGGAACGATCATCAATGTGAACGCTGCCTGGATACGGTTTGCCGATGACAACAGCGCGCCGTCTGCAATGCACTACATTGGAGCAAATTATCTAACTACCTGTGACACGTCCGCTGAAATGGGATCAGAAGAAGCTGCATCGGCTGCTGACGGCATAAGGGCGATCATCGACGGATCGCAGGATGAGTTCTATCTGGAATATCCCACCCACAGCCCCTCTGAAAAACGCTGGTTTGCGCTGCGAGTAACCTCCTTCCCTGAACCAGCACCGCGTCGGGTTGTGGTCGCCCATATTAACGTTACAGAACGTAAACAAGCTGAAGAAAATCTGCAAAACCTGTATAACCAGTTAGAGAAGCGGGTGACCCAGCGTACTGCCGAATTACAAGCCTCCAAAGAACGGGTTGAGGCGATTCTGAATAGTAGCGCGGATGCGATCCTGCTCCTGAATCGTGACTTCAGCATCCAACAGACGAATGCCTCATTCAACAGCCTGTTTGCTAGTGAGCAGGATGATTATTTCGATAAGTCGCTAAACGCTCTCCTGGATGCCAATGATAGTGACAGCATGGACAGGCTGCTTCAAGCGGCCGCTGACCAAAGCAGACTGGTTATTGATGTCCAGGCGCGGCGCAAGGACGACACCATTTTCGCCGCGGAACTGAGCATCGGATTCATAAGAGACGACAGCTTCGTGTGCGCCTTCCATGATATCACCGAGCGTAAGAAAATCGAACAGTCGCTGCAAATGGCCGTTGAGAAAGAAAAAGAACTCAACGAACTCAAAACCCGTTTTGTTTCGATGGCCTCGCATGAATTCCGCACACCGCTGGCGACGATTCATGCCGTCACTGAGACGTTGAGTGCTTACCGGCACAAGCTGACCGAAGATCAGATTGATCTGAAGCTAAGCAACATTCGCGGACAGGTGGGGTATCTCAAGGATATTATGGATGATGTGCTGAAACTGGCGCAGCTACAGATGCGGCGAGTCGCATTCAACCCAGACACAGTCGATTTTGATGTATTGTGCCGAGAAGTTATTGAGGAATTTCAGAATAGGACAGATATTACCCACGTTATTCTGTACACATGCGAGGATGATCTACCAGCCGCCCAACTGGACAAAAAATTGATGCGGCAGCTCGTTAGTAACCTTGTGTCAAATGCCATCAAATACTCTCCGCATGATAAAACTATTACGCTTAACCTGGGATATACGGCTAAGACGCTCGTCTTCACAGTGCGTGATAGGGGGATCGGTATCCCGGATGACGACTTAAAACATTTGTTTGAACCGTTCCATCGCGGTACTAATGTGGGATCCATTCACGGGACCGGGCTGGGACTGGTGATCGCCAAAGAATCGGTTGAACTGCATGGTGGCACGATCATCGTTGAGAGCCAGATGGGGACAGGCACTACGTTTACAGTCCATATTCCAATCAAAGCCCAGGGAGTGTAGGCGTATGACGAAAATACTGATCATTGAAGATGAAGATATGCTGCATGGTGAGGTGTCCGAGTGGCTCACTTTTGAAGGATATGAGGTTTTCAGCGCCAAAGATGGTGTTGCCGGACTAGAATGTGCCTTCCGCGATCTCCCTGATTTGATCGTCTGCGATATTATGATGCCACGTCTGGATGGCTATGGTGTACTGCTGGAGATGCGCTCCAATCTGGGAACTGCCGCTATTCCATTTATCTTCGTGACCGCCAAAGTCACAACTGAAGACATCCGCCGGGGTATGATTTTAGGAGCAGACGATTACCTCACCAAGCCCTTCGAGCGCATGGATTTATTGCAGGCTATTCAGACACGTCTGGCAAAAAAAGCGGCGCTCGAACAAGATCATCAATGCGATGTCGAGCAGTTACAGACAGCCCTTGAGCAAGAACATGAGCAGCGCCTGCTTAAGGTAAAAATGGTTGCCATGTTTTCGCATGACTTTCGCAATCCGCTGACAAGCATCATGTCGTCTAGGGGTAAACCGAGAAATGGAACGTAAACTCGGAGGGGCATAAGTTCAATCGATTGCTAGAGGTGTGGCTTAAATCCATCGCGGCGGCGGCGTGTTTTTGGCCTTTTATTTCAATCAGCAAGTGTCTAAAAAAACGTACGAAATTATGGGGAGATATATCGTCAGTCCTGTTGTCTGTTTTGTTTGCACTCTAATTTTTCTCCTGATTGCGTTCTATAGGCAAGCCGTGCTGCATCCAATTAAATGTCCCACCTACCACGTTATAGACCGTTTCAAATCCCTTTTGTCCCAACAATGCAGCCGCAGATTGGCTGCGTCCTCCACTCGCACAGATGACAGCGATAGGCTGTTTGGGATCAAGTTCGTTGACACGCTGTGCAAATTCGCCCAGGGATATCAGGCGTGCGCCAGGAATATGCCCCTGCGTGTACTCCCAGCTTTCGCGCACATCCACCACAATGGGTCGAGCCGCACTTTCCAGAAGCGTGTTTAATTCTTGGGGTTCAATATCAAGGACATCACCGCTGGTCGTTGGTAGGCCGAGAGCTTCCCATGTGCTGAGAGGGTCAGCTAGAGAGCCGACAACGTTGTCGTAGCCAACCCGCGCCAAACTGTAAACAACGCGGCGATAATCGCTCACATCTGCCAGCATCAGGATAATCGGGGTATTGGGTGGCAGGACAAACCCCACCCGATTGCTTAACTGCATATCGGCTTCAAGATGCACCGCACCGGGGATATGTTTGGCTCTGTAAGCCGCTTTGGGGCGTGTATCAAGCAGCGCGGCTCCCTGCCGAAATTGCAGCACCGCTTGCTGTGTATTGAGCGGATGGGGTGTAACCACCCCCAATGCTCTTGGACCTTGACGATTGACTTGCTTGATACGTTTATGATTACCTGGTTGCTCAGGAAGACCCGCCGTTGCAAACTCGATATAGGCCTCGCGATTGTGGACCTGTAACGCGGGATTATGATGACGCTCAAAACCAAGAGTTGAACTTAACACTGAGCCAATCGATTTGCCACAGAGCGATCCTGCACCGTGACCGGGCAGAATCATGACCCCATCAGCGAGCGTCAGATACTCGTTATGAAGCGTATCATGCATGTGTCCCGCCAGATCGCGTGCGGCTTCTCTCCCGACCAGATCAGGTCGGCCTGCGTCCCCGACAAAGAGCGTGTCTCCGGTCAGGGCCATCCAGGGATCATCGGCACGAGTTTTATCCACCACCAATAGCGTGATGCTCTCTGGCGTATGACCAGGGGTGAAACGTACACGAAGTTCCACATGTCCAAGCGCAATTGAATCGCCACCTCTCAATGTTTGATGGGGAAATTCAGCCTGCGCTGCTTCATGAACGTAAATCTCTGCATTCGTCTGTGCAGCAAGATCGGTGTTGCCGGATACGTGATCCGCGTGCAAATGGGTTTCGATGATATGTGTGATCGTCATCCCATGGGCTGCCGCTGTATCAAGGTATTTTTGCACATCGCGATCAGGATCAATCACAGCGGCGATACCTGCCCCTTCACATCCAACGAGATAGGAGGCACAGCCCAGGCCCTCAATGAAAAATTGTTCCAGATACATCGTATTCACTCCATCATTTACAGAATTTTAGGGAGATTGTCGTACAGGAGAAAAAGAGCCAGTCCCATAACAAACAGCGCAAAGGCTTTGCGAAGCAGGGTGGCATCAAGTCGTTTGCCCAACCGAGACCCAGCAAATGTGCCCAGCATCCCGGTTGTGATAAAGATGGCCACCAGGGGTAGGTCGATTGTCATGCCGCTGAGATGACCAAGAAATCCAGCCAGACTATTCATGGCAATCACGACCAGCGATGTCCCGACAGCCTGATGCATAGGCATTCCAACCAGCATCACCAGCGCGGGAACGATCAAAAATCCGCCACCTACGCCCAGAATACCTGTGAGCAACCCCACAATGGCCCCACCCACAAAGACCTTCCACAGCTTCAGATCATCCGTATGTTGTACATTGAGAAGAGCGGGCTTTTGTCTGACCAGTATTCCGCCGACGATGAGCATAAGTGCCGCAAATGCCACCATCAAGACACTTGGTGAAAACTGTTTTGAAAATCCAGCCGCAAAATACGAGGTCACCATGCCCGTTCCGCCAAAAATGAGGGCTACCCGCCAGTTCAATGTGCCCTGGGAGCGATGGAAAAATGCCCCAATGGCACTGTTTGCCCCCACAATAGCGAGGGATGTTGTCACAGCGACCTGCGGGGTTTGCCCGACAAGATACACCAGAGCGGGGACAGTGAGGATTGAGCCACCACCACCCAACAGTCCCAGTGAGCCCCCAATGACAAACCCCAGCACCAGGCTGACCAGCAGAGTTGGCATTACTTGCCTTTCTTGACTGGATAACCCGCACTCTGCCAGCCCATCATACCGCCGCGCAGGTTAAGGGTATTAAAGCCAGCGCGGGTCAGATGGCCGACAGCGGCACTGCTGCGCGATCCCGAACGACACACACATAAGATATCGGTGTCTTTCGGCAGTTCACTCATCCGTTTCTGAAGATCGCCAAGCGGAATGAGCTTGGCCCCAGCAATGTGGCCTAACTGAAATTCATCGGGTTGGCGCACATCCAGGATGATAAGAGGCTGCTTGCTGTCGATACGGGCTTTTGCATCTGTCACAGTCAGCGTATTGCCACTGCCAGCAAAAAGGGATTTGAGGAAGTTCATGCTGTGTCCTTGTGTGTGTGAGTTATTCAACAGGGAGACCCTGTGCGATCCAATGATTCAACCCGCCCAGATCATAGAGGCTGGTATACCCTGCCTGCGCTAAAATCTGAGCCGCCTTTGCACTCCGATTCCCACTGTGACAGTAGACAACAATCGGTTGGCCGCCTGGAATTTCGCTCAAATGATTTCCCAGAGACTCAACAGGAATGTTCACAGCCCCATGGATATGCCCGCTGGCGAATTCTTCGGGCGTTCTCACATCAAGCAAAATGTGAGATATCCCGCCAGACACAAACCGCGTCTGGTACTCTGAAGGAGAAAAAGGCTCTGCGGCCTTGACGGTGCCGCGAGATGCCAGGACACCTAACCCCACGACGACCAGCATTATGATGCTCACAGCAAAATACAGAGACTGGCGTTTGCTGTTTTGAACAGGCTGACTACGCTTGGACATCTGTCGTTTGTCCTTATCGGCTGTGAATACCTCTACTTTAGGCCGAATACCGCATGGCAGGTTAGACTCAGACCCTTATAATAAGACATAAGCAAGAGCTAATATCTTGGAGGGGATATGTTGGATCTCTATAAGCTCCATATCTTTGCAGTTGTGGCGCAGGAGGGAAGCTTCAGCGCAGCGGCTGAACACCTGTATATGACGCAATCCGCTGTCAGCCAGCACATCAAAGAATTAGAAACCAGCCTTGGTCGAACGCTTTTTCAGCGCGGTTGGCGCGGCGTGAAACTCACACCACACGGTGAGATCCTGAATGGTTACGCCAGGGAAATCTTTGAGCTGGTGGCCAAAGCTGAAAATTCACTGCTAGATATCGAACGTCTGACCAGCGGGCGTATCAGCATTGGCGCAACGCCGGGCCTGGGGGTTTATCTGGTGCCTGATTGGGTTCTGAGTTTTCGGGCTCGCTATCCACAGCTCACGGTGGCCCTGCAAACCGGTGTCACATCTCAAATCGTGAGTGATGTTCTGGCACAACGCCTTGAGATTGGTTTTATAGAAGGAGAGTTGAACGATCATCCGTCGCCGCGATTATCATCCCTAATTTTAGAGGAGATTGAGCAGCAGGTGGTTGTGGGCTTCAAACATCCCTTCTGGGATTATGACAGGGTACGACTTGAAGACCTTCAGCAGCGCTCGATGATTGTGCGCGAGGCTCACAGTCAGTCACGTCTCTGGTTGGAAGAACGCCTGCATCACTATGGCATTGAGACGGTCATCGGGGCGGAATTTGATAATCTCGAATCGATCAAACGAGCCGTCTCACTCGGTCCCTGTCTGGCTGTTCTGCCGCCCTATGTGGTGCAAACAGAAGTGACACAGGGACTGCTGCATATCATTCCGGTAGAAGGCAAGCCGTTTACACGCAGCCTGAAACTCATCTGGGATTCGCATCTGCCTTTTTCACCGATCACACGCGCTTTTCTGATCGAGTTGAGCCAGCGTTATGAGGTGCTGAATTCTGTGCTCAAAGAGGCCGAGATTTAGATTTCAAGGGCATAAGCAGGATCTCATAGGGCGATTGCATCTTAAATTTTTCTGGTTCACAAAAGATCACACAGGGTATCTATGTAGGGGTTTGGCGTGCCAAACCCAGGGCATACCTTCGGTGGCTACGCTTGGCACGCTATGACCCTACAAGAACCATCGTGGACACATTAATTTCACCGAATTACGATTTGATGCAATCGCCCTACAGGATCTCATACCTCTTGATGAATAGCCAACCTTCTCATAGAAACCCCATGACAAATGTCATCACCCTAAAAACTGGTGGAAAGACTGAAAGTCAACACTGTGTCAAGGCTGTGTTGAAATGATGTCCTAATACGAAATGAGAGGTCTATGATGTCTTCAATTACTGTACGCACAGAGCAGGGCTATCGAACAGCTATTCAGATTCGCCATCACACTGTCATAGCAGATGAACTGATTCAAGATGGTGGTACAGACACAGGCCCAACACCAATGGAAATTCTTCTGGGCACCGTTGGGGCATGTGTTGTCGTCACAACAAAAGCCTATGCCCAGCGTAAAGCCTGGCCTCTTGAGAGTGTGTCGGTTGAGCTTGATATGGAACGAATTCGACGCGAAGACTATCCTGGCTATACCGGGGAATCAGCTTTTATCCACGAAATCCGTGAACATATTCACTTTGAAGGGCCACTGACTGAGGAACAGCGTGAACGCCTGCTCACAATCGCTGGCAAATGTCCCGTCCATCTTACACTGGCAAATCCTGTTTTCTTTACCCAGCAGCTTGTTGAAGAAACTCCTCAATCCCTTCAGGGAAAGGATTGAAGAGTTTTCTCGTGACATACTCCCCACACCTAAAGGCTATACATTACCCACAAGTCGGAGAGGGGTTGAACATGGGGTAAACTAGGGAGTGTTGAGGGAAGAACATGACAAGAAACGGAGCCATACCC
>DAOTUR010000898.1:0-4702 GCA_034436915.1 Anaerolineae bacterium | reverse complement strand
GAGGGGTGTATTAGCCTTGCTTGCCTGATCCAGGCAGTGCCGTTCCCTCAGCCCCGACGGATGCGGGCGTGGGCGAGGCCAGCACGCCCAACGTGGACGGATCAACCGTCCCATTCGAGACAGCGGGGGCGGCACCATTGACCGACTCGGCACAGCGGAAGCCAATCGAGCGCGGGAAGGTCGTGCTGTTGCCATCGGGCGAGGGGAAGAACGAGCGGCGATGAACCGTGCGGGCAAAGAAGGGAAGCTGATCCCATGAGCCGCCGCGCAGCACCTTCTCCGTTCCACTCACTGGCCCAGTGGGATTCACCAGCGGCTGCGCTTGGTTGGCAAGGTCGCTGTAATAGGTTTCGCCGTACCAATCGGACACCCATTCTTCTACGTTGCCCGCCATATCCTTCAAGCCATTGGGCGTGACGCCACCCGGATAGGAACCGACAGGAACCATGCCCGCCGGGACGTCTCGCGGGATGCGTGTTTTGGCATTGGCGGGATTCCACAGGTTGCCCCAGGGATAGATACGACCCGGATCAATGCCTTTGGCGGCGTATTCCCATTCGGTTTCTGTCGGCAGGCGGCGGCCAATGGCTTCGCAGTACGCCTGCGCTCCGGCCCATGTCACGCCATAGACGGGGTAGGGTAGCAGTCCTGGGGAAACATTGTAATTGATGCTGTCATAGGTCACGACAGCGTCGGTTGGGTTTTCATTGGCGGTTTGAATGCACAGATTTGACGCTCCATTCGGGCTGGGGCAGGCATCTTTGTGCGTTTTGCCCTGGGAGCGCAGCGTATTCAGGAAGGCAATATACTGCTTGAAGGTGACTTCCGAGTCTTCCATCTTATAGGAGGCCAACTGCACCTGGAACTGAGGGCTGGAGTCTGCCCCATATGCTTCTACACATGTCCCACCATCGCGCTTCACGCAGTCCGTCGCCGCTTGGATGACCTCCTGGGCCGTCGTCCCCATCGTGAATGTGTCGCCCGGAATGGTCACGGCAGTGCTGATCAGACCCTGCAACGAAGCCGGGATGCCGGATGTGGGCGCGGCAGCAACGGCCCCGACCACAGTGGGCTGCGGATTGGTTCCGGCCACAGTTGTTAGCTCCACCGATTGTGCGCCGCCTGTCTGCGGCGTAGCGGTCTCGACCAGAGCAACCACCGCGCCTTTGGTTGGCACGAGCACAAGCGGGGTTGACGTGGGCAGGAGCACGCTGTTTGGATCAATCGTCCCAACAGGGCCAACCGCCGCTTGTGTCGGTGCAGGCAGGCCAGCCGTCACTTCGTCATTGGGCGTGGCCGTCACAATCTGCACCTGCGTCACCACCTGCACCTCTTTGATCACCACCCCGGTGGGTGTGGGCAGAGAATTGGTTGTCAGGCTGTTTAACGCACCGCTGGCGAACATCGCAAAGATGATGACGCCGCCGCATAAAATGCCAGGAAAGAAGCCGAGCATCATCCACTGCCAGGTGGCGCTTCCGCTGCGGCGCTTTCCAATTCGTCCATATTGACCCATAATGTCCTCCCAGGCTCAATCGATACCATGCTGGCTCGCTCGGCCTTGACTGATGGCCGTGTCAGAATGGGTGTCATTGTGGTGGATTCAGCCGTGAGACGCAAGGAAGAAAAATCAGCAGGCGCTCTCACAGGAGGGCAAACGGAGGGAATCAAGAAATCAAAAAGCGCTCCTGAGAGCGCTTTTTGGGTGGTTTGACGGCTCGCTTACGCGCCGCGTGCTTTCAAACCGACGATGAGATTGGAGAAGATATTGCCGATGGTCGGCCCCAGCAGAGCCAGAATGACGATCACGACAACCGCGACAAGCACCAGGATCAGCGCATATTCAACGAGACCCTGACCTTCTTCATGGTGAGGATGGTACAACATATGAGAGACCTCCCAGAATGAAATGGGCATTTGCCCAATGATGAAACAGCATAAAATAGCTGTTTTCACATCATAACATGATTTTCAAGTGCGTGCATATAAAAGAATATGACAAATTGTCCCAATTGTTGGCGTGCAGCCAGCGATAGCAGGTTTTTGTATGGCGGCGTTATAATAAGCGCCATTGACATCGAGAAAGAATACATGTGTGTCGTCTCTCAACGCATCTCGGCAGCCGCCCGGCAGCGTGCGCCCGGTTAATCTTCGCACCGATCTCGTGGCCCTCGCTGATTTGATCGAATTGGTCTTTGCCACCACCATGGACGAGAGCGGACGGGCCGCCATCCGTGAAATGCGGGCCTTGAGCCATCTGGGGGGCGCTGTCGGCCTCCTCAGCCGCCTGAATGAACTGGCGCTGGGGATTGGCCTGGGCTATGTGTGGATGGTGGGAGATCGTCTGGTCGGGAATGTGTCGATCTATCCCGCCACCTCGCCCTATCGCCCCAATGAGGCGTGGATTATTGCCAATGTGGGTGTTCACCCCGACTACCAGCGCATGGGGATTGCCCGCCGCCTGATGCATACCGCCCTCGATGCTATCCAAACTCGGCGCGGCCAGTGGGCGCTGCTGCAAGTCGATTATGACAATCATTCCGCGATTGATTTGTATCAAAGTCTGGGCTTCGTCCAGGAACGCGCCTTTACCACATGGAATCGGCACGGCCTGAGCGTACCACCGCGCTCAAGCGATGAGCGGGTGTTCATCACCCGCCGCCGCCCCACAGAATGGGCGCAGGAATACGCCTTTGTGGAGCGCTTGCGTCCGTCAGAGCAGGGCGGCATCGGCTGGCAGCGCCCCATCCGCAAAGCCCTGTTCCGCAAGCCGCTGCTGGAGCAGGTGTGGGATTGGGTCACACTCAACACGATTGAGCGGCTGGTGATTCGCTCAGACAATGAAGAGCAGATCATGGCCGCCGTCTGGGTCGAGAACAGTCTCAGCGGTTTCCGCACCCGTCTCACCCTGTTTAACGATCCCGCCTTGCCGCCGCTGTATGCCGAGAGCCTGCTCAACACGCTGGTACGGCGTTTTCGCTCCAGCACGCTCACAATCGAGCATCCTTATGATGATGTGGCAGCGACCACGCTCTTGCGTACACATCAGTTCATGCCGGAACGCACGCTGCGGCATATGCGCTACGATGTTCCCCGCTAAATTTACAGCGCGATGACAAATTTTTTACCACTTTGGGTGATAATAGAGACACGATGCGTGCGTGTGTGATGGAGGCAGGATGATGTATACGATTCACGATCATGAGCTGGTGGCACGCCTGGAAATCATTGCCGCTCAAGAATCACGCTCCATTGAAGACCTTCTCAAGATCATGATTGATATCTACTCGCTCACCCAGACCTCTTCTCAGGAACGTACTATGCCTCCTGCATGGGATCAACAACCAGCGCCGCTCCAGGCTGTTTTACACAAAGCCTATGAAAAAGCGCGTCATTATTGGGTGGAACATGGCGAGATGACAAAAGCGGCTCTCACAGATCAAGAGATGTACGAACAATTTGGCTGTTTTGATAAAGCGGACGTTCTACAGCTTCGATCAGAGCTTGATTCCCTTGCGCCTCAGCCTGGATCACTGGCGTATACGGCATGGATGGCTCATCAAAACCCGCTTGCCTTAGAAGCCGTTTGATAATGCCATTCGTTACAAACAAAATGTATTTTGGCGTAGGGACAGGGCCTGCCCTGTCCGTTTTCACACGATGAACGGACAGGGCAGGCCCTGTCCCTACACGAATCATGCATAACATTTTGCATTATCAAACGGCTTCTTAGAGAGTGATCCTGAACAAAAGAATCACGCCCTGCGAAGCATTTGACCTCTTACCGTGAGTAACTCCTGGAGGATATGGGATGACTGAAACCATTTTGATCGTGGATGACGAGCAGCGGATTATCGATCTCGCCAAGATGTACATTGAAAACGAAGGCTACCACGTCACCAGCAGCACCAACGGACGCGAAGCCCTCACGCGCATCCTCAATGAAAAGCCCTCCCTCGTGGTGCTGGATTTGATGCTGCCCGGATTGGATGGCCTGGATGTGTGCCGCCGCGTGCGTGCTCAGTCGGATGTGCCGATCATTATGCTCACAGCCCGCAGCGATGATATTGATAAAATCGTCGGACTGGAATTGGGCGCGGATGATTATCTCACCAAGCCGTTCAACCCGCGTGAACTGGTCGCCCGCATCAAAGCCATCCTGCGCCGCAGCGAACGCAAGCCCACGTCGGAATCGCGCCCGATCCGTATGGGCAATCTGGTTATCAACCCGGAACAGCGCACAATTATGATTGCCGATGCCAGCGTCGATCTCCGCATGAAAGAGTTTGATCTGGTGCTGATGCTGACCGAAAATCCGGGCCTCGTCTTTAGCCGTGAGCGGCTGCTGGATGTGGTGTGGGGCTATAATTTTGCGGGCGAGACGCGCACTGTCGATGTGCATGTGGCGCATTTACGGCATAAGCTGCAAGGCATGACGCCTATCATCGAAACGGTGTGGGGAGTGGGTTATAAGTTGGTGGCCCCATGACCGCGCAGGCCACCACCCAGGTTGCCATCCCGCTGAAGAAGAACGCTCAGAAACGTCATTGGAGCCTGCGCGTCCATCTGCTGATCTCGTATGTGGTGCTGCTGTTCGTGGCGTTAGTGGTGATGGGCCTCACGCTGATGGTGGGCCTGATCGTGCAGCCTGCTCCGCCGCAGTCGACCTTTCAGCGCTTTGCCGCGCTGATTCGCGGCCTCA
>DAOTUR010000897.1:0-11980 GCA_034436915.1 Anaerolineae bacterium | reverse complement strand
GCGGCGGCCAGCAGGCCCGACCATTCCATAAAACGATGATCGGCATATAGGCCGTAAAACGCCTGCGATTGAAAGGCGGCGGGCAGCGTTTGGATATTAGCAAGGCGCGAGGGCAGATTGGCCTTCTGGCACAGGGCGACAAATTCTTCCTCAAGCGGATGATACACCGCCTTGAGCCATCCCTGCGGCGAGGGTTCCGGCACCGGGTCGCGTCCGCGCTGGATCATATCCGTCACCCACCAGGGAGCCATAAAAATATCGGTGTCTTCAGGCCGCACCATACCCAGGCCGATATTCGCCACTTTTAAGCCCTCCCGTTTGGCACGCGCTGCCAGTGTCGGCACGCGCACGTCATCAGGTGTGGCATAGCGAAATTCGCCCGTCGTTTGATCCCAGATGTGATTGCCATAGATGCCACTGACATCCGCCGTGACACCTGTGAGAATCGAGGTGCGGCCCGGCAGCGAGACGCCAATCGTCTCGGAATGTAAGCGCTGGACGCGAAAGCCGCGTTGTTCGAGCATCTGCAAATGCGGCAGGGCGTGGGCGGCCTTCTCATACTGGTCTGCCGAGATGCCATCGATCATGATGACCAACAATTTTCGTGCCATTCTATCCTCGTGTCGCTCAGAATCAGGAGGCTTTATTTAGCCGCTTGCGTGTTAAGCAAGCAGAGAAATTGGGTTAAATTCGCTTGGACTTCAATTTGCACTTCAATGGTAGAGACGACAAATTTTCGTTATGCTCTGTGTCTTATTCATGTTTGGAGGCTTATGTATGGCAAAGCAAAAAAGTGTCGCGCTGCCCCCTTCAGGGGTCAAATCCGATATAACAGGGAAACCAAAAGTAAAGACAAAGGCAGGATGTCGCACACAGATTGCGGCTGGTATTGTTTTTCTCTGCGGCCTGTCCTTCCTCGTTTCACTCTTGCCTAAGACACCCGAACAGCTTGCGGCGACACAAACCGCCGCAGTGGTGGCTCTGGCCGCGTCTAACGTGCCTGCATTAGCAACAAATATCCCCTCAACGGCGACGAGTATTCCATCAACAAGTGCGCCGACAGAAACTCTTGTCTCTGTCGTGGTCGTTGCCCTGCCGAGTGCAACAAACACCGTGACGCCTTACCCCGATATAACAATGACACCTACCACTCCTGCCACATTCGCGGAGGAAGAGTCATCGGTGAAGAAGCTTCCAGGCGTGAAAACAGTAGAGCGTATTGAGCGGCATGGCACGGATTACTGGGCGATTGTGACCACTTGGCCCAAATTCAACACAGAGAGTTTTGCAGGACTGATCGAGATTCAGGCTATAAAAGTAGATCTTTATACATTCCGATTTGCCGTTCGAATAGATGATGGGGAGAGCAGTCCCCTGTGGTGGGCTGAAGAGAATGCAACATGGTCATCCTCATCCGCGCCTCCTGCCTGGGTTGATCTTGGAGTCACATCTGCCCCAACCTCTTTGCCAAGCACAGCGCTTCCCGCAACTCCGATTCCCGCTGTTGTCGCAGTTCCCAATCAACCCGCTTCAACAGTTGCGCCAACAACAAATACCGTTCAATCCGTAGAAGGAAAAACCTATTATGCAGGCAGCGACGGCGCGAATGTACGCACATGCACCACAACAAAATGTGACGTGCTGACAAAAATTGCCGCAGGCGAGCCTATTGTGGTCGATGGAACGGTGACTGGGGATGCCGCAAGTGCGGGAAACACGCTCTGGTATCGCGTGCAGTATCAGGGGCAAATAGCGTATGTCTACAGCGGCGTTGTGGCATTAACCAAGCCCACAACTGTTTCTAATACGGCAGGCAATTCAAATACAGGCAGCAATACGAGTAATCAGCAATCCAGTAGTAACAGCAGCGTAGCGCCTGTGCCTCAGAGTGTGCGTGCAGATGCAGCAGCGGTATGCTCGACGTTCGATTATTCGGTGTGCTCAAAGTACCAGAGGCCGGCAAACTGCAACGAGGTTGTCGCGCAAGGAATCCCCTCGCGTGACGCCGCCTGCTGTTTCCCGGCGCGTGATGGCGATAAAGACGGTGATGCTTGTTATGGGGGATAGTTTTAAGAGTTGTAAGTGTGTAAACATAGATTTTTATAGTCTATAACATGGAATCAAAACCGCTTTCACACAACGTGAAAGCGGTTTTTGTGTCGGGGCGGCGGGATTTGAACCCACGACCTCTTGCACCCCATGCAAGCACGCTAGCCAGGCTGCGCCACGCCCCGAACTTGATATGAGTATAACACAGTTATGCGATCTGCAAAGGGGCGATTTCCCATCCGAGCCATTTTGGAGCAAATCGGGCGGACGCTTTGCTCAAATCGCTGTTTCAGTCTACCATCTCCCTAAGAAAGTTGGAATCGCGTTTGCCGAGGAAGGCATGAATGAGCAATCCAGCAGCAGTACCCAAACCCACCAACGCCGGAAGCGGCGTGAATGCCATTCTTCAAACCGCCAATGCCTATGTCAATGTCCGTACTGGCCCTGGCACACAATACAAGGATATCGGCGACCTGCGCGATAACGCGCTAGTGGTCTACTATCCCAAATCGCGCACCGCCGACCAGTGGTACTGGGTCGAGCAGCATGGGATGGCCGGATGGGTGGCGGGCAGCGTGGCAAAATTTGAGAATGCCGTCGTCGCCACCCCCACCACCACACCCCAGACGCCCTACGATGGCAAAACGGCAGTCTGGCACTGGAAAGGCGAGAGCGTTGCGGAGAAAACCATTGAGGAGTATGTCGCCAATCTCAAGCGCCGCGCTCCCAATATCAAGATGGTCTTCGTCAAGACCAGTGACGGGGCCGATTGGATGGGCAAGTTTGATAAGAGTGCCCTCGCCATCAATGGCCCGACGGATATTGCTCGTTGGGTGCAGATCCTCCAGCAAAACGGTCTTGAGTTCCATGCCTGGGCTGTCCCGACAGGTCTCTACCCGGATGCGGAGGCCAATCTCATCAGCATCGCCGCCACCACGCCCGGCGTCCAATCCATGCTGCTGGATGTTGAGCCGTATGATGGCTTCTGGCAGGTAGGGGCAGCAGGCGTCCGCCCTCTCATGCTCAAGGTGCGGCAGCGCGTAGGCGGACGCTTCCACATTGCTATGACGATGGATCCGCGTCCCTGGCATTACGACACGATCTTCCCACAGGAATGGCTGCCCTTCATCAACAGCGTCCATCCGCAGGTGTATTGGAAGACCTTCCGCGTGAATGTGGCCGATGCCATGCAGCAGATGACGGACACCTGGAAGGCATACGGCAAACCGATCATCCCGGCGCTACAAGCCGATGCTGATATCACCGATCAGGTCACAGCGCATACACTTGCCACACAGCGCTATGGCTATCGCTCGGTGAGCTGGTGGCGTTACGGCGTGATTTCGCAGTGGGGCGCGGTCAACACACCTGTGATCGTCGCCAACCCTGGCACACCCTCCACCACGCCCACCGATGGCTTTGCCGATGAAGTCATCATCGCCCCTGGCAATCGCAACTTTCGCAGCGGGACGTATACGGGCCGCAACGAATTTTTGCAATTCACCAGCCTGTGGGGATGGCCTATCTATTACAAGGCCACCGAACAAACCACCAGCAAGGTCTGGGCTGAATGGCGCACCGATATCCCCGAATCAGGCCGCTATGAAATCTCAACCTTTGTCTCGGCCCGCCATGCCACGACCCGCCGCACCCGCTTTAAGATCAACGGCGTCAAAGGCACGACGACGGAGATCACGGTACAGATCGATCAATCCCGTTCACGGGATGTCTGGGTTCCACTCGGCATCTTTGAACTCGTCAAGGGCGTTCCCGGCGCAGGCCGCGTGCTGCTCAACGATGTGACGGGCGAAACGGGCCTGGAGATTGCGTTTGATGCCATTCGTTATCGCCGCGTCATCACCGTTCCCGGCGGCACAACCCCACCGCCCAATACAGGCGGAGGACGGCCCAGTACAGTCAACGGCATCCCTGTGTCCGACGGGTATGACGCGCCGATTGGCACAGCCGATCAGCGCCGTACCTCATCCGTCTGGCCGCCCGGCTGGAGCGATGCCAGCCCGTTTGATCGTCTCTACTTTGTGGGCACGCCCAGCGAGGCATATCACACGGGCGCAGACCTCAATTGGGGCGCACCCTATGAAGACAAGGGCCTACCTGTGTCTTCGTGCGCTAACGGGGTTGTCACGTTTGCCGGACGGCTGCCTGTCTGGGGCAATGTCATCGTCATTCGCCATGATCCGCTGTATCTGCCAGGCGGCGCAGTGCTCTACAGCCGTTATGGGCATGTCCAGAATATGAAGGTCAAATCGGGAGATCGCGTCAAGCGCGGCGGTCAGGTAGCAGAGGTCGGCGATGCCTTCGGACGCTTTGTGCCACATCTGCACTTCGATCTCAGCCCGACGAGCCTCTTAGAGCGTAATCCGGGCGATTGGCCGGGCAAGAATGAGGCCCTGCTGCGCCAGAATTACATCGACCCGCTGCTGTACATTCGCCGCAGTCGTCCCTGAGCACGAAATCAGTCTTGACAGCCTCTGACCCCACTGCTATACTGACCCTCATTAAGTGGAGGCGTGGTGTAGCGGCCTAACATGTCACCCTGTCAAGGTGAAGATCGCGGGTTCGAATCCCGTCGCTTCCGTCCAAACGGACACATTAAATTGATGTGTCCGTTTTGTTTCCCCAAATTGACAATCGTTGTTGGCTTATGTTACGCTGAACGTGTATTTGTATTGTACGGAGAGTAAACTCATGAGTGTTGCGGAAAAAGAAGCCAGCCTGCGCGAATCGCTGCGAGCCGTTGTTGACCCCGAAATTGGCATGAATATTGTTGAGCTTGGCCTCATCCGTCAGATCACGATTGAAGACGATAGCGGCCATGTGCTGATGATCATGACGACGCCCTTCTGCCCCTATGCGCCTCAACTGCTGGAGCAGACGCGCCGCACCGCCCAGGATTTCCTCGGCGTGCCTGTGACGATTGAGATGGGTATGGAGATGTGGGACCCGTCGATGATGGAAGATGGTGCGGCTAACGATTGGGGTTTGTTCTAAATCGTTCACAGAGCGAAGAAGACAATCCATTCAGATATCCATGCGACAAAATCCCTTGTAGGGGCGCAGCACGCTGCGCCCTTACGATGCGTATGGATAGGTGAATCATTACCTATAATCATCGCGGCAGGATCTATTAATCCCCCCCAAAAACACCCCCGACCTTACTCTTTCTTGCCCATCAAGGTATCCCACAGCGCATTCAGAAGCTGTGCATCCTTGCTATCAGAACTGAGTTCCCAGAACATCACGCCGCCCAGCTTGTTCTCATTCACAAAATTGGCCTTTGCCGCCAGCGATTCGGGATCATCGTAGGTGATCATGAGGCCCGTTTTGGCATCGTACAGCCAGGGAACCTGCGCCGCCTCGTCCCAATAGCGCGTCATATTGGGCAGATAGTTTTTGACGATATCGCCGTAATCGAATGTCCCCGGCTCCCATGTGCCTTCATCGGAGACAGCGCCCGGTTTTTGATGCAGACCGTTGTTGTCTTTGGCGACCTCTTTCCAGCCCTTGCCATAGAAGGGCACACCCAGCACGATCTTATCGGCAGGCACGCCAGCGGACAGATAATTCTGGACGCCCGACTCAGCGCTGCCCCCCTCCGGCGGCGTCGCCGTCGAATTGTGCAGCGGCGCATTGAAGCCCGTGACCTCGCTCCAACCGCCGCTGAAATCGTAGGCCATCAAATTGATGTAATCGAAGGATGCCTGCACGCGCTTCCAATCCACCGCCTTCGCATGACGCACATCGGCCCCCACAGCCGCTGTCAGCAGGTAATGCTGCCCATCGGCCTTGCCCGCCTCATCGAGATGGCTCCGCAGCGTTTCCATCAGCAGCACAAAATTCTTTGGATCGTCCGCAGTTTCATGGTTGCCCATATTGCCACCGCCTGACGGATACTCCCAATCAATATCAATGCCGTTAAAGCCGTAATCCTTCATGAATTTGACGCACGAGGACGCGAATTTATTGCGGCTGTCTTCGGTCATCGCCACATCGCTGAACAGCCGCGACCATGTCCACCCGCCGACTGAGATGAGCGTTTGCAACGCAGGATTTTTCTCTTTCAGCCGTTGAAATTGATAGAAATTGCCCTTGAGCGGCGCATCTTTGGCGTCATCAGGATAGACATATTCTGCATCCGCCCACGAATCGCCGATGGCACATTCGAGATCATCGCTGATGTTGGCGAAGGCGTAGTTGAGATGTGTGAGCTTGTCCACCGCAATATCGGTCACAAAATAGCCGCGACCATAAATGTCCCAGGACGCGTAATAACCAACAATACGCATTGGCGGCGGCGTTTCCTGAGCGCTCACAGTCATCCCTAACACAAGACAGACGAGTAAAAAGGCGTATTTTCCATAATGCATCGTATATCTCCTGAAATTATGTTCGTTAGTTTATCTTACAAACGAATTAGGGTTTTTACAAGAAGGTTTTTTTACGTGAAGTTAATGGAATATCCCTTACTATCTCTATAAAGTCTGCTACAATAGGGTCTACTCCTTGGGATTCAACTCGTTCGTATGGTGTCGGGGCCATCACCTCCTGCAAAGGATCGTGTTCACCCCAACAAATCGTGCCGCGTGTACGATCAAGATTAAATGTTGTGAAGTTAATTCTTCTACTTGGAATCCCCTGCGTTTATTACCAAGTCAGACTTTTGTTAACTAGAGATGGGATCAAGCTGTGCTAACAACCCGCAGCGATATTCGCAATATCGCCATTATCGCCCACGTCGATCATGGTAAGACCACCCTTGTGGATGGTATGTTGAGACAATCACATGTGTTCCGTGAAGGCAGCGTGATGGAAGAGCGTGTGCTCGACTCGAACGACCTGGAACGCGAACGCGGCATCACAATTCTCGCCAAGAACACCGCCGTCACGTATAAAAACGTGAAGATCAACATCGTTGATACCCCAGGCCATGCCGATTTTGGCGGCGAGGTGGAGCGCGTGTTGAATATGGTCGATGCCGCCCTGCTGCTCGTCGACTGCGTTGAAGGCCCGATGCCGCAGACGCGCTTCGTGCTGCGTAAGGCGCTCGGCCTCGGTTTGAAAGTCATCGTGGTCATCAACAAGGTTGACCGCGCCAACGCCCGCGTCTCGGATGTCTTGAATGAGACGTTCGATCTCTTCATTGAGCTGGGCGCAACCGATGAGCAGGCTGATTTCCCGGTGGTGTATGCGGTGGGCTTGCATGGTCAATCGGGTTATGACCATGAAGATATGGCTCCTGACCTGATCCCGCTCTTTGAGACCATTCTTAAAGAAGTGCCTGTCCCCACCGTCGATGAAGATGCCCCGGCTGCCATGCTCGTGACATCGCTGGAATATGACAACTACAAAGGCCAGATTGCTGTCGGGCGTTTAACAGCCGGCAAAATGACACGCGGCATGTCCGTCGTGCGTTTGAATGCCGATGGTCTGCGTCAGCCCGGCCGCCTGGAATATCTGTTCACCTTCCATAATCTCGCCAAAGTTGATGTGGATGAAGTGCGTGCAGGTGATATTCTCGCCCTGTCCGGCTTTGAAACCCTGGAAATTAGCGATACGATTGCATCCCCTGAAGTCACCGAGGCGCTCCCCGGCATTCGCGTGGAAGAACCCACAGTGCGTATGACCTTCGGCGTCAACACCTCCCCGTTTGCGGGACGTGAAGGCAAAACAGGTCTCGGCACATCGCGTCGTATTCGCCAGCGTCTGTATGATGAAACCCGCCGCAACGTCGCTCTGCGCGTGCAGGATGGCGACACCGCAGATCGCTTTGTCGTCAGCGGACGTGGTGAACTGCACCTCGGCATTCTGATTGAGACCATGCGGCGTGAGGGCTTCGAGTTTGAAGTCAGCAAACCAGAGGTCATTTACCTCAAGCCGGATTCTGACGGCCCGACGCTGGAACCTGTCGAACATGTTCACATCGAAGTGGCTGACTCACATGTTGGTACAATTGTGGAACTGCTGGGTGATCGTCGTGGTCGTATGGTCAACATGTCGAACTCAAGTGGCACCACCTATATGGAATACTACGTGCCGACGCGCGGTTTGCTCGGCTTCCGCTCTCACCTGATGCGGGCCACAGGCGGCATGGGCCAGATTCACAGCATTTTCCATGACTATGAACCGGTTGTGGGCGAGATTCCGGGGCGTCGTTTTGGCAGCCTCGTGGCGATGGAAATGGGAATGGCAACGGCCTACTCTCTCGTCAGCTTGCACCAGCGCGGCACGTTCTTCATCAATCCTGGTACTGAGGTGTACGAAGGCATGGTCATCGGCGAAAACATCCGCCCGGAAGACATGCCGATGAACATCATCAAGGCCAAGCATCTCGATAACTTCCGCGCCAAGCCCACTGAAGTTGTCGCTGGTCTGCCCCCGGCCCGCCGCATGAGCCTGGATGATTTCATTGAGTTCATGGAAGAAGACGAGCTGCTGGAAGTCACGCCGCAAAGCCTGCGCATCCGCAAGCGCATCCTCAACACGGATGTGCGTATGCGTGAAGACAAGCGTCGTTCACAGTTGGTCAGCCAATAACGACTATTCAAAGGGCGAGGTCATCTGATCTCGCCCTTTTGATTCCTGATGCTCATCAATCCTGATCTAATGCCTCGACAATTGAATCCGCTTCCCCATTCCACTATACTGAACACACTTTCGCATCCTCAGCCAGGAGAATTCGGTCTTGGGTATTTTTAGAAGCGGCCTGTCCAGAACGCGCCAAACCTTCTTCGGGCGCATCTCGCAGATGTTCGGCAATTCCGAAATCACGCCTGAGACATGGGAGGATATCGAGGCCATGCTCGTGCAGGCCGATCTCGGCGTAGATACGACGCAGACCGTCATCGAGTTCCTGCAAGAATCGGTGCGCGAAGAAGGCATCACCAAAACCTCAAAACTGAAAAAACTGCTGAAAGACGCCCTCATCAGCCTGCTCGACAAACCGCGCGAACTCAACATCAGCGGGCGGCCCCTGTCGATCATCCTGATCGTCGGCGTCAACGGCTCCGGCAAAACAACGTCGATTGCCAAAATCGCCAGCCGCCTCACCCGCGCAGGCCGCAAGGTCATGCTGGCCGCAGGTGATACCTTCCGCGCTGCTGCGATTGAGCAGTTGCAAACCTGGGGCGAACGCATCGGCGTGCCTGTCATCGCCAGCAAGCCCAATGCCGATCCCGGCGCTGTGGCCTATGATGCGATTCAGGCGGCGCAGACACGCGGCATGGACGTGCTGATTATCGACACCGCCGGACGCCTGCACACCAATTACAATCTGATGCAGGAACTCGCCAAGATCAAAGGCGTCATCTCAAAGGCTGTCCCTGGTGCGCCGCATGAGGTACTGCTGGTGCTGGATGGCACAACGGGGCAGAACGCGCTCAAGCAGGGGCAAAAATTCACCGAGGCGACGGAGGTCACAGGCTTGATCATCACCAAGCTGGATGGTACGGCCAAAGGCGGTATGGTCTTCTCGGTGCAAAACGATCTGCACATTCCGGTGCAGTTCGTCGGCCTGGGCGAGAGCATGAATGATCTGGTGTATTTTGAGCCTGCTACCTTTGTTGACAGCCTGTTCACCGAAGACAACTGATGCCCATCCGCGAGACGATCACCAGCTTCCAGAATCAGCGTGTCAAACTGGCGCAGAAATTGCACGACAAGCCCGCCCGTGAGCGCGAAAAGCTGTTTGTGATTGATGATGCCCGCGATTTGAATCAGGCGCTGGAATTTGATTTTGAGATCGAGTACATGCTGTACTGCCCCTCACAGGCGGATGAGGACGATGAAGACCTCGCCGAGTCAATTGATGCACCCATCTATGATGTGGCATCAGATATTCTGGCAAAGGCCAGCTATCGTCAGAATCCGGGTGGGCTGGTGGCGGTCATGCGCCAGAAAGCACAGCGGACGGGGCTGCCTGTTTTAACGGAGCGCACGCTTCTGGTGCTGGTCGATCTGCGGAAACCGGGCAATATTGGGGCGTTGCTCCGTACCGCCGATGCTGCTGGCATGGGCGCGGTGCTGCTCGTGGATACGGCGCTCGATCTTTACAATCCGAACATCATTCGCAGCAGTACCGGGGCGTGTTTCCTGGATACGATTTACACCGTCAGCAGCACAACCGCCCTGAGCGCACTCACAGCCAATGGCTATCAGTGCCTCGCCGGACATTTGCAGGGTGCAACCAATTTGTACGATGTCGATTTGCAGCGCAAGTCGGCCCTGGTGCTTGGCACAGAGGATATAGGGTTAAACGAGCTATGGAGCACTTCTTGTGACGTGCGGGTCCGCATTCCGATGATGGGTCATGTCACCGATTCGCTGAACGTGTCCGTATCCGGGGCGATCCTCATGTATGAGGCCCTCCGACAAAACCGCTAACCCTTTGTTCTCATGTGCAGGATACCAATGGACAACAATAACAATCCCACTCCCCTTCTCAAGTCGATGCAGGCGCAGGTCAATGACCTGATTCAGCGTCTGAACCTCACGCGCAAAGCGGCCGATACCGAGGCATTGGAAGAGCGCAGCGTGCAGCCGGATTTCTGGAGCAATCCCGCCGATGCCCAGAAGGTCATGCAGCAGTTGTCGTCGCTCAAGGCGCAGATTGACCGCTGGCGCTCCCTGGAAAGCCGCGTCAGTGATACATTGGAACTCGCCGAATTGAACGATGAGAGTCTGGCCGATGATATCATCAAGGAGACGGAAGCCCTCGCGCTGCTCCTCGACAAGATGTCGCTGGAGGTTCTCTTCTCCGGCGAGCATGATCGCACCCATGCCCTCCTCAGCATCCATGCGGGCGCAGGCGGCACAGATGCCCAGGATTGGGCGCAAATGCTGGAACGCATGTATCTGCGCTGGGTTGAAGCCAACGGCTACAAAGTCGAAATCCTGGATCGCAGCGATGGTGAAGAAGCGGGCCTCAAGAGCGTCACCATGAGCATCAAGGGCGATTATGCCTATGGCTATTTGCGGAGCGAACAGGGTGTGCATCGGCTTGTGCGCTTAAGCCCGTTCAATTCATCGGGCAGCCGCGAGACCTCCTTTGCCAAAGTCGAACTCTGGCCGGATATCGAAGGCAATATTGATATTGATGTGCAGGAAAAAGATCTGCGGATCGACACCTACCGCGCCAATGGTGCGGGCGGCCAGAACGTCCAGAAGAACGAAACCGCCATTCGTATCACACATCTGCCAACGGGCCTCGTCGTGAGCTGCCAGAATGAGCGCAGCCAGATGCAGAATCGTGAACGGGCGATGCAGGTGCTGAAATCACGCCTGTATGAGCTGGAACGCAAAAAGCATGACGCTGAAATCTCCGCGCTGAAGGGCGAAAATGTCGATGCGGGATGGGGCAATCAGATTCGCTCGTATGTGCTGCACCCCTATCAGCTTGTGAAGGATCACCGCACAAACTTTGAAGTGGGCAACACAACGGCGGTCTTGAACGGCGAAATCAACAGTTTTATGGAAGCCTTTCTGCGCTATCGCATCGGCGAGACAAGCGCGTAAGCGTCAATGATTCAAAACCGTTTTTGGGCGCGATATATCGCGCCCCTACGGGACAAAATGGACGTTTTTGTAGGGGCAAGGCACGCCATGCCCTTTACCTACCCAAAGCCCGCCGCACATCCCCCCACAGCGGCGGCGTCATCTCCCAATCGGGATAAATCGCAATCCCTGTGACTGCCTGCGGTGCAGCGCGGTCATGCAGCCCGATATCATCTCATCGGTGGCGCTTCGTTGGTTGGCCCGTCCTTTACATCCCTGCACAGCATTCCCGCTCCTGATTCTGTCGTGACATACTCCCCACACCTAAAGGCGGGGGCATCTGCCGTAAACGCCGGAGGCTTGGCTTACGCCAAGACTTCCACCGACTGAGACAGTATGAGATGATGCCCCATCTCATAGA
>DAOTUR010000896.1:0-2546 GCA_034436915.1 Anaerolineae bacterium | reverse complement strand
TCTATGAGATGGGGCATCATCTCATACTGTCTCAGTCGGTGGAAGTCTTGGCGTAAGCCAAGCCTCCGGCGTTTACGGCAGATGCCCCCGCCTTTAGGTGTGGGGAGTATGTCACGCTGCTCTAAAATAGGATTGTCGGGTTGTACGACCCGCGTTGCTCGAAATAACAGGAGATGATGCATGGACTTAAACGCAATCAACCCCTATATCGACGGACTCTTCGTCCACGAAGATGAGGTCTTGCAGAATATCCGCCGCGATACCGCCCACCTGCCCAATATCGGCGTGCAGCCCTACGAGGGCCATTTGCTCTCGATGCTGGTGCGTATGAGCGGAGCCAAGCGCATTGTCGAGATCGGCACGTTGGGCGGCTACAGTGGCACATGGATGGCGCGGGCGCTGCCAGTTGATGGGCACCTGTGGACGCTGGATAAAAATCCTGATCATGTGCGTGCAGCAACCCAGAGTTTTGCCGCCGCCAATCTGCAAAAATCCGTCACGGTCATGGAAGGCGATGCCCACCATTCGCTGAGCGAGCTGGTCGCACATGGCCCGTTCGATCTGGTCTTCATCGATGCCGACAAGCCCTCGTATCCGTTTTACCTCAGTTGGGCGGCGGAGAATTTGCGGGCGGGCGGCGTGATGCTGGCTCACAATGCGCTGCGCGATGGCGCGGTGCTCCAACCGCAGGACGAGATTGCCCAGGCGATGGCTGAGTTCAATCAGATGCTGGCGAGCGACACGCGCTTTGAGAGCTTTGTCTTTACAATTGGCGATGGCATGGCGGTGGGCGTTAAAAAATAAGCGGAGAACCTGAGTTTTGTGCTTCACCCTCACCCGACCTCTCCCACTGCGCGGGAGAGGTCGGGTGAGGGGTAATAAACAGCGATGTTATTTGATATCGCCGAGCGAGATCATGCCCTCGCCGTAGCGTACACCGGGCTGGATCACCTGCGGCTCGGCCAGATCAACTGTGCCGATGAGATCGTAGGTCGTCGCGCCTGTCACCTTCACCGGGACGATCTGGCCCACAGGCAGTTCGCCCTCCACCAGCACATAGCCATCAATCTCCGGCGCATCCCGATAGCTGCGCCCCAGACTGACGACTTCGTTGGTCGGGCGGCCTTTGGCGTCCTGGCTCTGGCTGTGACCTTCGACCAGAATATCCAGCGTGCGGCCAATCAAGGCCTGATTCTTCTTGAGGCTGATGCCCTGCTGAAGCTCCATCAGGCGATCATAGCGCTCCTGCTTCACCTCTTTTGACAGGTGATCGGCAAGAGTCGCGCTCGGTGTCCCCTCTTCAAACGAGTATTGGAAGGCTCCGACGCGATCAAATTCCAGATCGCGCACGAACTGCATCAGGCCCTCAAATTCTTCCTCGGTTTCGCCCGGATAGCCGACAATGAAGGTCGTCCGCACCGCCAGATTGGGGATCATGGCGCGGAGTTTGCCCACCGTCTCATACACCCATTCAATTTTGGCCGGGCGCTTCATGCGCTTGAGCGTCTCACGGTGGCCGTGCTGCAACGGCATATCGAGATAGGGCAGCACCTGCGGATGACGAGCCATCGTCTCCATCAGGCCCTCGGTCACGTAGCCGGGATAGGCGTACATGATGCGAATCCAGGGGATATCCGGCGCGGCCTCAACAATATGATTGAGCAGATGCGCGAGGCCATCTTTGAGGCCCAGATCATAGCCATAATCGGTGGTGTCCTGCGCGATCAACAGAAGTTCCTTCACGCCACGATTTTGCAGGTTGACCGCCTCGTTCACAATCGATTGAATCGGGCGGCTGACGGCTGTCCCCTTGATCTTGGGGATGGCGCAAAACGCACACGGGCGGCGGCAGCCATCGGCAATCTTGAGGTAGGCGCTGGCCCCCTGCACACTGGCACGAATCACGCCGCGCTCATCCAGCCCGACGACGTGAGCATCGGTGGGCAGGTGATACAGAGGTTCGGGATGCTTACGTTGGCGCAAACGCCCAATGAGATCAAAAATATCCATCCAGCGGCGCGTGCCGATGACGCCATCCAACCCCGGCACCTGCTCAACGACGCTCTCACCGTAGCGCTGCGTCAGGCAGCCCGCCGCGATGACCATCTGATTGGGTTTGCGGCCTTTGACGAGTTCACGCAGCGCATCAATGCTTTCCTGCTTGGCGCTGTTGATGAAGCCGCAGGTGTTCACGATGAGGACTTCGGCATCGCGGGGATTGGCTGTGCCACGCATCCCGTTTTGCTCCAGCACCTGGGCCATGCTTTCAGAGTCGACGGTGTTCTTTGAGCAGCCGAGGCTCATCAGGAAATATTTGTCTGTACGATTTTTGGGAGAGGCCATGCGAGTTGAGAATCCTACCTAAAACGGAGTCGATCCATTTTACACGACATGCGGCGATTCTGAGAGGGTAAGAGTGTTAGAAGGGTGTGACATACTCCCATGCCTAAAGGCAGGGGCTTCTGCCGTGAACGCCGGATGCCATGCTTGACGCAAGGTCTTTCTCCGACTGAGACAGTATGAGCCAATGCCCTGGCTCAAAATCA
>DAOTUR010000895.1:0-4013 GCA_034436915.1 Anaerolineae bacterium | reverse complement strand
GCGCAAGCGCTTTTGCCGCGTCTTTGACCCACAATGAGCACAAAATCCTTAAGTTGGTGCATATGGGGCACGATGCATCGTGCCCCTACGGAAAACGCTCTCCAAAACATGCGTTTAATCCGGTAAATCCATTACGTTCCGCATTATAAAACGGCTTCTAAGGCACAGAGACATCTCGCTCATCCCTATTGTCTCAGGAGAGCCGCATGACCCAACACATTCTGAAACAGCTTACGCCGCACGTCTGGTGGCTGCCGCCCACCACACCGGATCGCCCCTCATTGTGCGCTGTCGTGGGGACACGCGGCACGCTGATGCTCGATTCGGGCGCATCCGATGCCCATGCCCACCTTGTCCCATAGACAGCAACTTAAGGATATGTGGCCTCTGATCAGCACGCGGCATCCGCTCTCACCAGAGGCTAAAGCCGTCTGTCTAGGGAGTACCAAGCCCCGTAAACGGGACTCATGGTGAGGGAGCAGGCGCGTTTGTAGCCCCATTCATGGGGCTTTGTCGCTGTAGGCGGACGGCTTTAGCCTGCGACAACGCGGCGAGCAATGTCCTTAAAAGATGGATTCCCTTAAGTTGGTGCATATGGGACAAGGCGGGCCTTGTCCGAATGGGTGGACACGGCAGGCCGTGTCCCTACCTTCGGTGGCTTCGCTCGCGCCCAAAATGCAGTTTTTCAACACGGGCGACTCATGAGTCGCCCCTAAAAAGACGCTGTGACCTATTGTGAGCCTATCGCAGGACGCCAGAATCGTGACCAGACGATACACACCTATTTTTCTGCCCGCATATGCGGATACAGCAGCACATCGCGGATGCTGTTCTGGTCGGTGAGCAGCATCACGAGGCGATCAATCCCCATGCCATAGCCCCCGCACGGCGGCATCCCATAGCGCATCGCCCGCAGATAGTCTTCATCCAGCGGCGTCTCGTCCTCATCGCCCTCTTTGAACGTGGCCGCCATCTCTTCAAAACGCGCCTGCTGATCGCGGGGATCGTTGAGTTCGGTGAAGGCGTTGCCGAGTTCCATGCCGCCCGCATAAATCTCAAAGCGCTCGACATGGCGCTCATCCCAGGTGGCACGTTTGGCGAAGGGCGAAATATCACGCGGATAATCCATGATGAAGGTCGGCAGCAGCAGCGTCGGCTCCACATGCTCACCAAACAGCTCATCAACCACCATTTTGCCCCAGGGTGTGCCGGGCTTGACGGTCTTGTTGAAGCGCTCTTTGAGGAAAACCGCCAGTGATTCGGCGTCGGGATAATCCATGTAATCAATGCCGAGCGTCTCTTTGACCGCCTCACGGATGGTGACACGCCGCCACGTCGGAGCAAAATCAAACGTCTTGCCTCTAAAGGTGACGACGGTTGTGCCGTTGACCTCCTGCGCGATAAAACGGGTCATGCGCTCAACCAGATCCATCACGCCGTTGTAATCGATATAGGCTTTGTAGAACTCCATCATCGTAAATTCGGGGTTGTGCTTGATGCTGACGCCCTCATTGCGGAAATCGCGGCCAATCTCATACACACCGTCATAGCCGCCCACCAGCAGACGCTTGAGATACAGCTCAAAGCTGATCCGCAGGAACAGCGTCTCCTTCAACTCGTTGTGGAAGGTCGTGAAGGGGCGGGCCGCCGCGCCGCCGTAGACAGGCTGCAAAATCGGCGTCTCCACTTCGAGCATCCCTTCCTGATCGAGGAAGTTCCGCATGGCCTTGATGGTCTTGGCGCGTTTGATGAAGATATCGCGGGTGGCAGTGTTCACAGCAAGATCAGCATAGCGCTGGCGATAGCGGCTCTCTTTGTCGGTAAACTCACCAAATTCGACGGTTGTACCATCCTCAAGCACCTGCTGCTTAATCACGGGCAGCGGTGTGAGCGATTTGGCGAGCAGCGTGAGGGATGTCACGGCAACGCTCACCTCGCCCGCCTTTGTCCGCATCATCGTGCCTGCCGCCTGCACAAAATCATCCACATCGATGAGATGCTCTTTAATCAGCGCGTACTCGCCTTCCTGCATATCATTGATGCGGAAGAACAACTGCACGCGCCCGCTTTCATCCTCGATATGCATGAAGGCCACGTTGCCCTTTACATTGGCGCGGCGAATGCGTCCAGCGACGGTGACCGGGACGGGCGTCGCGTCCGTCTCAGCGGCTTCAAACGCAGCGATGGCAGCGGCGGCGGTGTGGGTGCGGTGGGCGCGGCGGGGATAAAGCTCAATGCCGCGTTCTTCCAGGCGGCGGGCTTTTTCAAGACGTTCTTCTTCCAGGCGAGTCGGCTGCCACATAAGCAATGATGTCCTTTATCGGGATAATTTCGTCGGGGCGACCCAGGTGTCGCCCGTCGCCCAATCGATCAAATGACTATGGATACAGAAACAAAAAAGGCGCATCCGAGTTTCGGAGCGCCCCAATTGTACACGATGATGAGGATTAGATGATTTCCTGGATCACAAACGTGATCGCACCATCGGGCGCTTTAACCGTGACTTTATCACCCTTTTTCTTCCCCAGCAGTTCTTTCCCCAGCGGGCTTTCAATGCTGATTTTCCCTAGCAGCGGATTGGCCTCCGCCGAGCCGACGAGTTGATACACCTCGGCCTCTTTGGTACCTTTTTCCACAATTTTGACACGTCCGCCCACCTGCACGAGGTCTTTGGAGCTGGTTTCTTCAATGACAACCGCATTGGACAGAATTTGCGACATGCGCGAGACTTCCGCTTCAATGAACGCTTGCTCATTTTTGGCGTCTTCGTATTCAGAATTTTCAGTCAGTTCGCCGCCATCGGCTAATGCGAGGCGCAGACGTTCGGCCACTTCGTGGCGGCGCACATCTTTCAGATAGTTCAGGCGTTTGGCGAGAGCATCAAGGCCCTCTTGTGTTAAATATTCTGGTTTATCCGTCATGACATTCTCCCGTGAAGGATGTAGCACGCACAACGAGCCTAAAATACGAAAGACACAGCGCGGCTGTGTCGAGGTGTGTAGCTAGGCTCGGTCTTTTGTCACAGCAATGTAGCACGACTCAGGGAAAATGTAAAGTAAAAAACCTCTTAACAAATACAACCCTCATAGAGCCATATCAGGGTCAGGAATGCCCATCGCCCCTGACCCTGATCTCGTCTATGCCAGTACGATTTTACCATGATCCATATTGAGAATGGTCGCCAGCGCATGGATCGGCATGGTGAAACCCGCCTGATGCATCGCATCGCGCCCGCCTTCAAAGATTTTCTCCACCACCACGCCCACGCCTACCACCTCGGCTCCGGCAGCCATCGCCAGGCGCGAGAGGGCCATCAGCGTTTGGCCGGACGCGAGGAAATCATCAATGATGAGCACCCGTTCACCCGCGTGCAAAAATTCGCCCGATACCATCAGATCGACCATGCCGCCCTTGGTATGGCTGGGCGCACTCTCCACGAAGATTTTGCCGCGCATGGTCACAGGCTGCTTTTTGCGGGCATACACAACAGGCACATTGAGTTCAATCGCTGTCATCAGCGCGGGCGCGATGCCGGAAATCTCGGCGGTGAGGATGCGATCCGCAGGCACATCGGCAAAACGAGCGGCAAATTCTTTGCCCATTGCCAGCATCAAGAGCGGATCAAGCTGGTGATTGAGGAGGCTGTCGATTTTCAGAATACCGTTGCCCAGGTTCTGTCCTTCTAACAGAATCCGTTCTTTCAAGAGGTGCATGGAAGACCCTTAAAATCAGTTGATTAAACCCTGGATAACAACGTTTTTTGGGCGCTAAGGATACTGGCAAAGTGCGCGGATGACAACGGCGTATGAGGGGCATCTTGATGGCAATCGCGTCAAATCACAATTCAGTGAAATTAAAATGTTCACAAGGTTCTTGTAGGGACAAGGCCCGCCTTGTCCCATATACACCAACTTAAGGATTTTGAGCCATGTCAATAACCGTCCCATCCGCCTCATGACATGGCAAAATCGCTTGCGCCAGGGACTGAAAGTCCCTGTCTCCCGTGTTGCGGG
>DAOTUR010000894.1:0-23442 GCA_034436915.1 Anaerolineae bacterium | reverse complement strand
TGGCAACATCGCCGCCAATATGAATGCGCTCAAAAATTTTGTGCTGCTGTTTTTCATCAATGCCGATGCCCGTATCCTTGACGCTGAACATCACCGCCTGCTCATTATGCCGCGCTGAGATCGTGATGCGACCATGATTGGGCGTGTACTTGATGGCATTGCTCAACAGATTTGCCATCGTGATATGCAGCAGATCAGCATCGGCATGGATACGTTCGGGCCATTCGGCGATGTTGAAGTCAATCGTCAGTTCGCGTTCGACCAGGGCCGCGCCAAATTCATTGATTACGCGCTGCACCACGCCTGACGGATGGACGTTGGTGAGATTCAGTTCAATCTTGCTCGTCATGATGCGACTGATGATGAGAATCTCCTCGATCACGCTCTGCATCCGATCCAGCGATTCGCTCAAGCCGCCGAACAACTGCTGGAACTCGGCATCGATTGTCATGAGCTTCCGCACCTGGGGATAATCCTCCAGCAGGCGGATATAGCCCGTGACGAGCGTGAGCGGCGTCCGCAGTTCGTGAGCCGTGAGCTGAATGAAGCTGTCCTTCATCTGATCCAGGCGCTCAAGATCGGCGTTTTTGCGCTCCAACTCGCGGATGCGCCCCTCAAGCCGTGACACCACATCCTGCACATAGCGTTCGCGGGCGGCATCCAGGCTCGTGTCATCGTCGGGGGCATCCTGCCCGCCGCTGAGATAAAACTCAATGTAAATGGGCAGCGCATCAACATTGATGGGCCGATGAATGAACCCATTGATCCCCGCCGCCAGATTCATCTCGCGCTGTTCGGGATCATCGTGATCGATCAACGCCACAATCGGGATTTTGCGCAAGCGAGCATCGGCCCGCAGCGTGGTTGCCAGTTCACGCCCGCTCAAATCCGGCAGATCAATCGAGGTGATGATGATATCGACAGTTTCGTTGCGGGCAATATCCAGCGCTTCCAGAGCACGGCGGGCGGTGCGGGTTTGATAGCCTGCCATCTCAAGCAGGTTCTGAAGCTGCTGAAGAAGTGTGCCGCTGCCGTCGATGACTAGAAT
Source organism: Anaerolineae bacterium (assembly GCA_034436915.1). Lineage (GTDB taxonomy): Bacteria > Chloroflexota > Anaerolineae > Aggregatilineales > Phototrophicaceae > JALHOR01. The sequence continues at coordinate 22,394 of DAOTUR010000894.1, read as the reverse complement.
AGTGCGTTGTAGATGCACGCTGAGTTCCTTTATTACACAATACTTCTTTTATTTTACCGGAAAATAAACTTTGAAAATGAAGATTCGGCTTTTTATATGAATTTGGTATAGTTGTGACAACCGTATCAAAACTATCGTGCAGATGCCAGGGTCGATCATGCGACCGCAGGGGATCAGACTGCTAGGGTTTGGCGTACCAAACCCCTACAAAACTGCTTCCATGACTCACTCAAGCCCATGATCTCATCACAGTAGGGACAAGGCCCGCCGTGTCCGAATGTGTGGACAAGGCCCACCGTGTCCGAATGTGTGGAGACGGCGGGCCTTGTCCCTACAAATACATGGTGGGTTACTCCGCATCATTTCAAGCGTCACAACAGATCAATCACCGACCAGCGTGTTGCGCCACCCCCAATTTTTACCCCAGATGATCCATCAACACCTGCATGAAACTCTCATCAATGAAAGAGCCTTTTTGCAGCACCATCTCGGTTTGCGCCGTGAGCGTATGGCGTTCCTGGGTTGTGAGTTCTTTGGCTGTCACCACCACAATCGGAATGCGACTCAGCAGCGGGTCGGCCTTCATCTGCTCAATCACGCCAAAGCCATCCACATCCGGCATCATCAGATCGGTGATGACCAGATCGGGAAGCACCTCGCGGATCGCCCGCAGGCCGCTCACACCATCGCTGGCGACATACACCTCACAGTTTTCGCGTGATTCAAGGATGCGGCTCATCAGACGGGCCGCCGATTCATTGTCCTCAATCACGACCACGCGGCGCAAATTGCCATCGCTGAGTTGATTGACCGCACTGAGCAGATGCTCTTCCGGCACAGTCGGCGCAGTCCCCGCGTCCGACATATCAATCAGCTTCTGCCATTCTGTGCCGAGGATGCGTTTTTCAACGGGCATGGTATGGCCGGAGCAGTTGACCACGACCACTTCATCGGGATGAATCAGGCCCATCTGCGCCATTTTGATCAGGCCCGCGAAGGTCACGCCTGTGGCAGGCTCAACCGAGATGCCTTCATAGCGGGCCAGCAGACGAATCGCATTAAAGGCTTCTTCATCCGTCGCGCTGACGAATGTGCCGCCGTACTCCTGCACATAATCATACAGCAGTTCATAGGCGCGGCCCGGATTGCCTGTGGCAAGCGTCGCAATCACCGTCTGCGGATTCTCGACGGGCGTGGCGACGCGCTGCCCACGATTGAACGCCTGCACCATCGGGGCGCATCCGGTGGATTGGATCATGCCAAATTTGGGCATCCCATCGATCAGACCAAATTGGCGCAGTTCGCGGAAGCCTTTCCCCACCCCAATCGGCCCCATGCCGCCGCTGACGCCCTGCAAAAACCAATCCGGCTGCACCCATTGTTCACCATCATGCAGCTCATCGCCCAACTGCTCCGCGATCTCATAGGCCATCGTCTTCATGGCTTCGATAGAGGCCACGCTCTTGATGCCCTTATCGAGGAAATAGCCTTTGGTCATGGCGAAATGGGCGGCTAACTCTTTGGTCTGGTCGTAAGTACCTGTCGTCTTGATGATCTCTGTGCCGTAGATGGCGGCTTCGCGCAGCTTTTCGTTCGGGGCGAGAGACGGGAAAAAGGCCCAGATTTGAATCCCGGCCCGTGCGCCATACGCGCCGTAAGCAATCGCCACATTGCCGGTACTCGCCAGCACGACCTGATCAACGCCCATTTCTTTGAGCGCGGAGATGGCAACGGTGGCCTGCCGATCTTTGAAGCTGGCTGTCGGATTCTGGCGCTCATCTTTGATGAACAGATTTTTCAGCCCCAGCGAGGCGGCCAGCGCCTCACAGCGAATCAGCGGCGTACAACCTTCATGCAGGCTGACGATATTTTTAGCATCGTACAGCGGGAGAACCTCACGATAGCGCCACAGGGTGCGCGGACGACGACGTACCTGCTTGAGCCATGCCTGAACATCCGTGACGGCTCCATCATAGCGAGCCTCCACGATCACCTCGCCGCAGGCCGGGCATTTGCCCTTAAATTCGCGCAGCGGGGTGACAGTGTGGCAGTAGGTACATTCCAATGAGATGGAGCGTTCTGTCATGTTTTAAAGCAGCTTTCCAGCGTTGAGATGGGCTTTCACATCTTGGATGAACTGTTCGTATTGATCCTGACTGATATCCGTTTTATACAGGACATGGACGTTTTGTAACAGGGCTTGTTCATCCGAGTCTAAGTTCATCTCGCCTGTGACAATCATCACCGGAATACGGGCGGTCTCAGGATTGGCGCGTAATTCGTTCAACACTGTAAAGCCATCCATGCCTGGCATCCGTAAATCCAGGATGATCAGATCGGGGCGGCGGCGGGCCACCATTGAGATGCCTGCCTCGCCGCTCTCAGCCGAGAAGACGCGGTACGCGCCATGCTGTGCCAGAAGCTGCTTGAGCAGACGGATGCTGTCGGGCTGATCGTCGATGATGAGAATGCGATCCGCACGATTCTCCTGTTCGGCCTTTTTGACGGTTTCCAGCAGCATATCGGGCAAAATCGGGCGTTGCAGGAAGGCATACGCTCCCAGACGATAGCCGCGCTCCGAGTCGGTATTGAGGGTGCAGACGATGATCGGAATATCGAACGACTCATCCTGTTCCTTGAGGTCTTTCAGAATCTCCCAGCCCTGCCCATTGGCAAAGTTGACATCCATGATGACCACACTGGGGCGCAGTTGCCCCACCATCGCCCGCGCATACGACGGATGATCGGCAGTTTGCACCTCAAAGCCATCGCGCTGGAGCGTGCGCCGATACTGATCAACCATCTCTTTGTTCTCTTCAATCAGCAGCACATCGCGCTTCATATTCAACACGGGCAGTTCCCGCGTCATATTGAAGCGTCCAAGACCCGGGCCGGGCGGTGGTGTGCGCGTGTCAAGCACCTGTGTCGCATTCGGATCAGAGTTCCCGGCCTGCGGCTGACTGGCTTCAATCTCGACGGTCTTATGGGGCGCATCATTGCCGTTTTCAGGTGCGGCCTGCGTGGGGATGGTAAAGCTGAACTTCGACCCGACGCCCGCCTGCGACTCAACGAAGACGTTGCCGCCTTGCAGTTCCACCAGCGATTTCGAGATCGCCAGCCCCAGGCCCGTGCCGCCCACCGTGCGCGTCAGCGAGGAGTCGACCTGACGGAAGCGCTGGAACAGTTGGTTGATATCCTTCTCGCCAATGCCGATGCCTGTATCGATGACATCCACGCGAATGATGGGCTGGCCTTTGGCATCCGCGACAGAATACGCCTGGATCGTGACATTGCCATTCGGCGTGAATTTGACGGCATTACTGACCAGATTCAGCAGAATCTGACGAGTGCGGAATTCGTCGCCATACGCCTGGGGAATGCCCTGGGCGGTCTCAACGATCAGCTTGAGCGGCTTATCCTTGATCAGACCAATCGCAATCGATTTGACGCCCTCCACCATCTGCTTGACTTCAAAGAAGGCCGACTTGAGCTTGAGTTCGTTATTCTCGATCTTGGCCTGATCCAGAATATCGTTGATCAGGTTAAGCAGGTGATTACCGCTGTTGTAAATGGTCGTCAAATCCTGCTCTTGCATCTCGCTCAACGGGCCGCTGATGCCCTTGAGCATGACCTTACTGAAGCCAATGATCGAGTTGAGCGGCGTCCGCAGCTCATGGCTCATACTCGCCAGGAACTGTGATTTCAGACGATCCGCTTCCATCAGGCGCTCGTTGCTGGCTTGCAACTGATCGACCAGCAGGCGGTTCTGGATGGTGGCTCCAAGCGCTCCACCGAGCGTCATGACAAGCTGGATTTCATCGCTGCGGAAGGCGTTCTGCTGCGTGCTCTCCAGCACCATGACCGCCGTCAGCTCATTGCTTGTGCTGATCGGCACAACCAGCGCCGATTGTGAGTCGAGCGTCAGCGCCGTATAGCGCACATCATGGGCAATGTCGGGAACGGCTTGCATTTGCAGCGTGCTGGCGGCAATCCCAATCAGGCTTTCGCTGTCACCAGGGCGCACCTCGACGATTTCAGTCAGCGCTTGGTCAGCGCCTGAAAGTGTCTTGGGGCGCAGCATAGTGAACTGGTTTTTCTCGAAATCCTCGTAAATCACAGGCATATACACCGCCAGCGCTCGTGTGTCCATCGTGCGGGCAATCAAGCTGGCGGCAGAGCGCAGCGCGTCATCCAGCGTATCAGCGGCGGCGGCGGCACTCGTGATCTCAAACAGGAAGGTCATCTCCTTCGCACGCTGGCTGGCCTCTTCATACAGGCGGGCGTTTTCAATCGCCACCGAGATTTGGGCGGCCAGCGTCTTGAGCGCCTGAATATCCTGATTGCTGAAGGCATTCGGAACATTGGATTGGACATCCAGCGCCCCGACGACCTTATCCTTGACGATGAGCGGCAGCGCCAGTTCGGAGCGGGTATAGGGAAGATCGGGGTTGGGCATATGCACCACGCCCACATCTGCCGTATCGAGCGCGATGGTGGGTTCAGACGAGGCCGTCACACGTCCCACCACGCCTTCGGCCCCGACAGGGATACGATGGTGCTTGGCAAGCAACTGCTCACCCGCTTCGCCTGTGCTGGCCCGCAAGTTGGCGAACTGGGCTTTTTCATCGACCAGAAAGACCTGAACATGATCGTAACCGAAGCTGTCACGGATGAGATCGACCACACGCGAGAGCAGCGTATCGAGATCGAGCAGTTGGCCGATAGCGCCGCTGATGTTGGCCGATGTTTCAAGCTGAAGGGCGCGGCGTTCCGCTTCCGCCAGTGAGCGGGCGGCTTCCATTGACAGGGAGGTTTGTTCCGCAAATGACTGGAACACGCGCATATTTTGTTCCGTATAGATATGCGGCTGCTGCGATCCAAGCCAGATCGCGCCAATCGCACGATTGCTGACGCGCAGCGGAATAATCACCAGGGAGCGGGTGTCCATACTTTCCATGCTGATGCGCTCAAACTCAGTCAGATTAAGATCGTCACTGTAGATGTCTTCAAGGACAAGCACGCTGTCTGACGCCATCAAATGCCAGGCTGGGAATTGATCGGCCGTGAGCGTCACCCCCTGCAAATCAACCTCACTCCCACTGCGCCATGTCGACATGATTTCGATGGTGGCATTGGGAACATGCCAGTTAGTGGTATTGAGCAGCGCAATAAACACCTGATTGATGTGCGGCTCAACCAGGTAATTGGAGATGACATTCATGACATCATCAGAAGAGGAGGCTTCGATGAGCGCACGGCTGGCCTGATACAGAATGGTTGTCTCTTGCAGGGTTAACTCATTTTGTTCCAGCAGGATCTGGTTATCGATCACCACGGACGCGCTGTCGCTGATAGACGTGATGAACCGAGTTTCGCTGTCATTAAATACATGAGGACTGCGATAACCGATCATAAACCGGGCTTTGGAATCATCTTTCATATGCAGAGAGACCAGCGCAAAGGCCTGAATCGTAGGGTCTTTCAACAGTTCAAGCGTGATTTCGTCGGGCGCATCGCTGGACAGATCCGCGACATAGACCGTTTGTGCGCTCAGCAGAGGCAGGGCAACCAGCTTCTGTATGTTAACGCCTGCGGCCTCTGTCTCGTCAAACCCAACCTGGAAGAGCGATCTTATGCCCTCTCCCCTTTTATCGGATTGAAAGTAGCCTGCCACCATATCAGGATTGAGCGTCGAGAGAGCGTTTTGAACAGCCTCGGACAGCGCTATCAGACTACTGGCGCGGCTGATGGCGGTGGTGGCATCGTAGAGGAAGCCTGTTTCTTGCAGCGCCAACTGTGTACTGCGGACAAGATAGTTATTATCAATCGCGGTGGTTGCCATATCGCGCAGCGTCGTATAGATACGCTGCTCATCATTGCTCAGGCCGTTCGCCGCCGCATCGGTGATGATGAACCAGCCCAGCGGTTGCTGACGTGTTTTAGCCATCAACGGGAGGATCAAGACCGATTCGGCATTGACACGGCGCAGGGATTGGCGCACGCGCATATCGAGTGTGCGCGTGATGGACACGTTGGCGATAAACTGCGCTTCATGCGACAGCAGCGGGGCCAGTTCATCAATATCCAGAAGCGGCGCTTGCATGAAGCGGGCGATATAGGGCGCAGCATCTTCCAACTGGGTCAGGATGATATAAGCGTTGCCCGCATTCTGCGACGTAATCTGATGCATGATACTGTCCAGAATATCGTTCAAGGTCTCCGCCTGGGACAGGGAGCGCTGGCCTTCATACAGCGAAATTGTTTCACGCAGATTGACTTGCAGCGCGGCTTCCAGGGTGCGGATGTTGCTGATGTCCTGGAAAGCGGCCACGATCCCACGAATCTGTCCCAATTCATCATAAATCGGGGCCGCATTCATCAGTAGATCGGCATGATGATTGCCATACTTCACAGCGATATCATCTCCCAGGATGGAGCGATCGGTGTCGCGGGAGGTATAGATGGGCAGCTCATGATTGGGATAGATGATATCGGAGCCGGTACGATAAAGATGATAGAACTCTGCTGTGAACGGTTCATCCATATCGACAGGCTGACCCAGAAGCTGCTGAACACTCTCGTTGAAGCTGATCGGCTTCAGGGTCGTCGGATCAAGCACAAGCACACCCGCAGGCAGCGTTGACAGGATCGCGTTCAGATTTTCGCGTTCGCGCAGCGTTTCTTGCAGCAGCACCTGACGTTCGATAGCGAGTGTGACCTGCCCGGCAAAGGTCTGAATGAAACGGGTATAACTCTCATCAAACAGCTTTTCGCGGCTGCTGCGGACGATTATGGCCCCAAACCAGCGCTGACGCGATCTTAAGGGGGCGATAATCACGCTGACGGCGTTGCCGGCTGTCAGCACCTCCTGGAGAATTGGCTGATCGGTGAAGGTATTCGGCAGCGATTCATACACCAGGTAATCGTTGACAGTGTTCGCTAACAGCGCCGCCAGCGGGACATCCGCATGATTGATGGTCTGGCCCGTATGAATGGGAGCGGTTGTCTGGCTGTACCATTCATAGACATATTCAAGTTCAGGCGCATCCTCAAACGACTGTGGACGCGCCATGAGCACCGTGATCGACATGTCCAGATTATCGTGCTGATTGAGGAACGGCACGACCAGATAAGTCGACATGGCCTGATAAATGCTGGCGAGATCCTGGGCGGCGGAAATCGTGCTGCCTGTCACGTACAGGCGGCGGGTTTCGTTCAGGGCGCTTTCTGTGCGCTGGTAGAGACGCCGATTCTGGATTTGAATGCTCATCTGGCCGACGAGGGCACGATAGGCTTCCAGGTCTCCAGGGGCCAGCACATCGCCAGAGGGCGAGACCACCCCAAACAGCGCGAGAGGGATATTGTCGGTGAACAGCGGGAAGAGGGTCATCGTCTGCCAGCCGTTCTGCTTCATCCAGTATTGCTGGGGCGCGAGGTCTGCCCCCTCAATCGCTGGCATGAGCCAGTGTTCCAGTTCACGCGAACGCATGGGCGAGTCGTCTACAATCGTCAGCGGAATCAGTTCAGCCGTCGATATCACCTCTTTGCCTTCGGAGCGCACCATCACGCGGGCAAAAGGCGGCCATCCGCTACGATCAACATCCCCTTCCAGCAGCGCCAACCAGAAGTTGTAGCGCGTATAGTTGGAGGTGATCACGATGGCATATATCAGGTCTTCAAGCCGCTGGCTGGTATTAATGATGCGGCTGGCGGCATACAGATTTTCGTTGCGTGACAGCGCCTCTTCTGTCTGGCGCAGCAGCAAACGATTATCGACGGCGACACCCGTTTGAGCGGCCAGGGAGTAAAACAGACGACGTTCACGCTCCGTAAACTGGCGAAGCGTGTTGAAATCGACGGTGACAAAGCCTTTGCTCACACCACGAATTGTCAGCGGCAGCAGCACATAGGAGAGTACCTGGGCCGATTGCATAAGTTCGGTGAACTGACGCAGGTCAGCGGGAGCGCTTTGCGTATTCTCGACCAGATAAACCTCATCTTGTCTCACCGCTTTAAGCAGGCCGCTGCCGCCTTCCACCTGTGCGCCAGCAGCGAGGCGGGGCGGCTGACGGGGATTCATCAGGAAGTTGGTATGGACATAAGCGCGGCTGACGGGCTTTTCATCTTCATCCAGTTGGAACAACCAGATCTGAGCGCGGGCCGCATCCGGCGTCACGGAGAAGATAATCGATTGCAGCAGGTCTTGGAGGGTGTTGGCCTCGTTCAACTGGCGGCTGAGTTGATAGAGAGTCGATGTTTCAGACAGGTTCAACTGGGTTTGCTGGAACAAGCGTGCATTTTCCATCGCCAGCGCCACACGTTCCGCTACTGCCTGCACGATCATACCGTCGCCCTCCACCGACGCGCCTTCGGGCAGTGTGGCAGACAATGTGCCGATGACCTCACCACGCAGCATAATGGGCGCTTCGACGATGTTGCCACCGAGCGAGGGCAGCGTGCCAAATGAGGAGCGGAAGCCCGTCTCACCATCCTGCCCATCCCACGCCGAGCGCGTCAGTTGGCGGTTCAGACGGTCAATCTGCAAGATACGCTCGTCCGTCTGCTCGCGTAAACGCGCATTGTAAACCGCCATAGCGATCTGATCGGAGAGCAGTTGCAGGGTATTAACCGCCTCATCAGGGAAGGCATCGCGCTCACGGCTTTGAATATCGAGCACGCCAATAATTTCATTGCCCGCAAACATGGGCAGGCCGATCTCAGAGCGGGTATCTGGCAGCAGAGGATTATAGAGGTGACGGCCCTCACGCTGCGCCTGTTCCGTATTGCCGATGATGATAGGCCGACGCTCACGGATGGCAGTGCCCACCACAGAGGACGAGTGAACGGCAATGCGATGACGCTGTGCCAGCAGTGCCGCCCCAATATCACCGCGACTGTAGCTCAGGATCGCTTCATCCGTGTTTTTATCGAGCAAGAACACCTGGGCATGATAAAAGCCCAGTTCGTTACAAATCATATTGATGACACGCGGGGCCAGCACATCCGTTTCTGGCAGGGTCACAATCTCACGGCTGACACGACCTGCCACCTGAATATCGCGTTGATAGCGCTGCTTCTGGCGTTCGGCGGAGATATTGAGCTGGCCTAAACGCTGTTGCAGCGACTGTACATTCTCAGAGGTGGGTGTAAACGCAGTTCCAGTGGTATCCGCCAGTTGATCGAGTTCATTCAACGTCTGCGTCACGGGGTTGAGGATCGTCCCTAGCATACGATTGAGCAGAAATACACCCAGAAACCCGGCGACGATCACAAACACCAATTCAGCGAGAATCGTACTCAAAGCAGGCGTATACGCGGTGAGATAATCATCGACAAAATACACCCACAGGGGCGTTTTCATGTCCGAGGGCAGCGGAACAGCCTGACGCGAGATGACCTTACCGCTGACCGTTTGCAGAAGGAAATCCGACGTATTTTTGGTGTCAACCTGGCGATAAAGACGATACTCGTCATTCCCCGCTTGATCGAGGGAGATGGCCTCCGTGCGGGCGCTGTCGGCGACAACCGTCAGATCATCATTGAGCAGAAGTAGATGGCGGAAGGTTTGAGGCTCAAAGACCCCATCTGCCAGGAGTGTATTGAAAGACAGCAGCGCGGGAGCATCCACGTTGATGACAAGAAATCCGAGTTTGGTGATATCATCGGCACGCACTGAGATGATGAGGCTGGCAGCAACCGAGGTTTCCCCGTTGGCGTCTGATATTTCATCAAAGTAAATGCCATCGCCCTGAGATGTGAAGCGCTCAAAATAAGGCGCAACTTCTAGCGCATATACGGCAGGATCAGCCACATCGTCCGGGCCAGCAAGCTGGAGAACATTGCCCAGGCTGTAAACCTCGAAGCGCATCACCCCCTGTGTATCGATGAAGCGGATGGAACGGTACAGATCACGTTCCTGGCGAAGGACAGCGCGGCTGGGGTTGGCGGCCACATTGATATCGGCAGTAATCCCAAGAATGTAGTTCTTGAGATTGACGTCTGTCGCAAGCGATGTTGCCGTGCTCAAGAGGGGTTGCAGTTGATCGCTGACCACTGCCTGAGCACGCTTGAGCGCCGTATCATGGGTCTCGCTCAGGCGGGCGACGTTGTCTCGAAAGCTCGTGGCACTCGTCACCACAAGGAATAAGCTCAGGAGAGCAAACACAATCACGGCAATACGCCGCATAATGCTCCTACCGAGAGACAGTGGAGAAAGGGTGAGAGAGGTCATAGGCGGGCGCTCTCCTTAATCATCATGGGAATGGCCGTTACCGTTGGGGAGTGCTTGTGGCACGCCACCCGCCGGGGATACAGCAGGGTCGTCGGTTGATGTTGAGCGATGCAGTTGAATTGAGACTTGTGACGAGCGCAGCGCAATGCCAACTTCCTGGATCGCCATCTGCAAAATTTCATTAACATCTCGCTTGGAAGTCAACTGGGCTGAGATCGTATTGACGGTGCGTTCACGTTCAGCGGCCTTATGGCTCTCCTGGAACAAGCGGGCATTATCCAGGCTGACCGCAAGTCGATTGCTGAGTTCTTCGGCGAGCAGAACTTTATCATAATGGAAATCGACCTGCGGCAGTTCAAATTCGAGTACACCGAGGGTCTGGCCGCGCAGTTGAATGAGCACCGCAAACGGCACTGTGCCGCGTGCTGTCGCCTCACCGACGACTGAGCCGCCTTTTTGAACCGCCGCCGCCCGCAGCGCGGTGAAGTCATAATCTGTCGTGTTGCCCGCATGTTCGGTCAAGCGCTGCCGCCGATAGTTTTGCAGGTAGGATGTCCACTCACGGCGCACATCCACCCGCCGCTCCAGATGCGCCTGGGATTGACGACGCTGCGCCTCTTCAAACAGGCGCACATTTTCAAGCGCAATCGAAATCTGGGCGGCCAGCGCTTGCATGACGCCGATCATATCTTCGGTAAAGACATCGCGCTCTTTACTCTGGAGATCCAGAGCGCCAATCACATCCTGATTGACGATCAACGGCACAGCCAATTCTGCGCGGGTATCGGGCAGGAACTCGTTGCGACGGTGCAGTTCGCTGGCCGACGTATCACGGGCGATGATGACCTGTCTTTGCTGAACGGCCTGCCCGATGACACTGATACTGCCGACGGCCAGACGATGACCGCGTGACATGAGCTGCTCACCGACATCGCCCGTGCTGGCGCGTAAAACGGCGTAATCTTCAGTATCCGTCAGAAAAATCTGCGCGTGATAGATCATGGGGAAGTTGTCAACGATGAGCTTCACCACCTGATTCATCAGCGATTGCAAATCTCGTTTTCCAGCCAGGGCCTGGATGAGGCTTTGGGTCACGCGGGTATCACGCTCACGATCTTGCAACCGCTGCGACAGCGACTGAGTCGTTTGCGCGTTCTGACGACGCACATCCATAAAAAGGCGGGCGATATCGCCAAATTCATCATTCCGCGAGGTCGAGGGTACAGGAACATCGACAATACCGCGCCCCATCGCCCGTAGTGCGCCCGTCATTTCTTGCAGCGGTGTAGAAATCATATACGTGAACAGGCCCACCAGCACCAGCGCCAGCACAAAGCCGCCCAGCACCAGCGCAAAGCCTGCGGCCTGTGTATAACTGTTGATGGCTTGCAGCACCTGTTCCATATGAATTTCGGTGAGCAGGACGAAGGGCGTGCCAAGCAGATCAATGCGTTCAGCGTACCCCATAACGGCTGTGTTTTGACCGTCTTCGCGCACTTCATAATGTTCCAGACGCGGCGCATCGCCCTTCAAGACCCTCAACACAGGCGGGCTTGCCAGGATTTCGGCGGGCGATACGCGATTGTCTTTCGATGTCAGGACGGTGGACGCGCCGGGCGGGACGATATAGCCCTCCGCCGCCACACCATCATTTGTGCCTTCAAAGTGCTGATAGAACAGCGTCTCAGGATTCATCTCTGCCACAAGATAGCCAACAGGCCGCCGTCCTGTGTCGCGGATGACCGTAATGAGTTGAATCGAGACCTGAGTTGGATCAGCGGTCTTTTCAACCACCACCTTATACAACGCGCCGTTTTCCGTCATCTGTTCGGCTTCGGTGAAGCTGATCGATGTGGAGCGATCTGAACTATTGAAGGGCAGAATCTTGTTTTCCTGTGCGGCGGCGGCAATGGCTGTCCCCGCCGGATTGAGCAGCCAGGCACTCTGAAACACAGCCTGCCCTGGTGTATTGAGCAGCGATGTCAGCCACCCTGTTGCACTTGCGGCGCTGGTGGTGCTGCGAAAGGCGAGCGCGTTGTAAAAGAGTTGATACGTCACAGGTCGGCCTATGAATGACTCCAGCGAGGAGACGGCTGTATCAAATTCATTGCTGATCACGGCCTGACGTCGCAGCGCCGTTTCCACCAGATAATTTTCGTAACTTTGAACGGTGCTGCGGCTCATCCATGAGAAGGTGGCGATGAGCAGCAGCACGCCTGGAATGAGCGTGGCACACAGGAAGCCCAGAGCCAGCCGCGCACTCAACGAGCCGGGCAAGCGATTCAGAAGCTGCATCATGCGCGTTCCTCCCGGATAGGCTCGACTGCCTCAGCAAAGAGTTGAATTTCAGTCTGAACAGCGCCCAGCGCATCATTAAAGTTTACAGCGGCCAGACGGAGGACAGTATCCATATCAGTAGAACTCAGCAGCAAACTGGCAATTTCGTTGGCTTTGCTTTCGCGCTGCGCCTGGGACTGGCTTTGCTCAAACAGCCGCTTGTTATCCAGCGCCAGCGCCAGACGCTGAATGACATTCCGCATGATCTCGATCTGGCGGCGCGTGATGGGCCGTGTGCGTGGGACGCTGAAAGAGGCCGCCCCCAGCGTCTGGCCGCGCAGTTGGATCGGCAGGGTGACATGCTGCTGATCGTTTTCCTCATAGGTCGTCACATCATTGCGCTCCAACGCCAGCCGCATATGATCCGGCAGATAATCCGTCGGAATCAACTGCATTGAGACCTCATTGATATCAAAGCCGATAATCCGTTGATCGCGCTGATCCAGGTAATCACCCCAGGCACTAACGATGGCCTGCTGCTCGGTCTGCTCAATCTGGCGCAGGCGGTTGCGCTGGCGCATGATGACTTCCTGCTGCTGCTTGACCTCATTCTGGATCGTATTGAGGGTGCGCGTATTGCCGATGGTGGTGGCAAGATGCAGTGCAATCAGGCTGATGAGTTCGCGTTCGCCCGTATCGATGAGCCTGTCGCTCACGCTCTGCATATCGAGAATGCCAAGCACCTGCTCACGATACATCAACGGAACGAGGGCGCTGCTGGTTGTACCGGGTAGAAAATGAGCACGCTCGGCGGCAGAACTATTCTGATCGATGAAGAGCGGCGTTTGCATCTGCAACACCGCCGCAAACGCTGATCCCGGCTCTACCGCCTGACGAATATGCTGCTGCGTTGTCGTGCCGGACTGGATGAAGCGCAGCGCATCGCGTTTGTCGCCTTCGGTCAGGTAGACGCGCACCGTTGGAAAGCCCAGGTTGGCGGCAATCGATTCGATGGCCTGATTAATGAAGGCCATTTCATCGGTATTCAGGTTGATGCGAAGCAGAGGAAATGTGATCTCGCGCAGACGGCTGAACTCCGCCTGGAAGCGCCTAGCGAGGCGGAAGAACCATTGGGTTGTCGTGATGAGGATGGCGGTCATGAAGATATAAAAGAACGGCATCGCAAATAAAAGAATCGGATTGACCGTTTCCAGCGAGAAGCCGGGCCTGAGAGTGAGCTGGTAGAAGTTGAGCGCGATGATGATCAGCATGACGATCAGGGTTTCGCTCCACGTCAGCATCAGCGAAGCCAGTAGAATCGGCGCAAACGTCGTCACCTGCTGATAGGCCGCCCCCGACAGCACATCGACGACAACAATTATCATCGTCAGCGCTAGAACAAAGGCACGGGCCACAAATCGATTGCCGCCGCGCTGCACAATCACGATCACAATCGGGCTGAGCACCATCAGAAGGATCACGGCGAACCACGTCAAATTGGCGTTCGGACGTGTCCGCTGTGTGTCCAGCAGCAGGAGGCCGCTGATCACCAGTGCCAGCACAAACAGCACATCCACCAGCAAGATCAACAACTGGGCGCGATATCGCTCAATCGGGTCTTCGTAAGGATATTCCAGTCGAATGAACGAGCGTAGATACTGCATGATCGCACGCATTAGAGTTGTGTCTCCAGTCCCTTAAATGGAGGGCGGATATTGGGCGTGACATTCCCCAACCGAATGGAGGCGGCTTCCGCACCCAACGTCTCAAACAGTCCTTCCAATGTCACCTGGAGCAGATCATCGACAGTCGAGGCCGATTGATAATGCGAGACGATTTCATTGATGCGCTGTTCCTGCGCGGTGGCTTCCTGCGTCTCCTCAAACAGACGCGCATTATCCAGGCTGATCGCCAGACGATCTGCGATAGCCTGCATCATATCGATAATGCCGTCGCTGTGAAGCTTGTTGGGAATTTCAACTTCCATCGCTCCAATGACCTCGCCGCGCAGTTCGACAGGCACAGCAATAAACGCTCGTCCATCCTGGCGCGTAGTGATGGGCCGCCGCCGCAGACCTGCCTGCGTCATGCGATCCGTCCACGCTGCGCCCGGATGAAAGCTGTCCTGATCTAATGTTACTCCGCTCACCGTGCGATTAGCCGTAAGATATTCTTCCCAGGTCTGGCGCGTGAGCTGGCGATTGAGGCGCTGAATTTCGCGCAGGTTCGTCTCAGCATCCAGGAACAGGCGTTTGTTCTCACGCAGGCTTTGTTCCTGCGCCTCAAATAAGCGGGCATTGCGGATGGCCGTCGCAAGCTGTGAGGTCATGACCTGTAGCGCCTGCATATCCAGCGGCGTAAACACATTCTGGCGTGAGCTTTGAATATCCAGCACGCCAATCGTCGTTTCGCCATCGCTGATCGGGATCGCCATCTCGGAGCGCGTATGCGGCATAATATCAAACTGGCGATTCACATCGCTGGCATCATTGGTGATCACAGGCTCGCCCGCCTGGGCTGCGCGAGAGATGATGCTCTGGCGCGACAGCGGCAAACGATACTGCCGCGACAGAAGCTGCTGCCCGATCTCGCCCGTGCTGGCGACCAGCACCGCAAATGTCCGCGTTTCATCCAGCAGGTAGATTTGCACATGATAGAAGCCGAATCGTTCCCGAATCACCTCTACAGCACGCCTCAACAGTTCATTCAGATCCAATAGGCGCAGCATGACCTGTCCTACCGCCGATGTTGCACCCAACAGTTGAACAGTACGACTGGATTGAAAGGTCGAGACGCGCAGCGTATTGATGGTGTAACGGCCAATCGCACTCAGAAAGAAGGGAATGCCAAAAATAATCATGAGGGTGAGGACATAAGCGGTTGGGTTTTCCAGCGCCCGCGGCATGGGCAGCGCTTGCAGCACTGACCACAGGTGCCAGAGCAGCCGTATTCCGGTCAGGCCCATAATCACAAAATAGGCTCCTGGGCCGCACAACAACGCCGCCGAAGTTAATGTGAGGAAGATATCGGCCAGAAACAGGCTCTCCCACCATCCCAGGCGCAGACTCATCATCAGAGGAATGAGCGGCACAAGGTTTAAAGCCCTTGCCTGCCACGCCCTATGCCGCATGAGACGATAGGCAATGACAGAAAATGTCCCCGAAATGAGGAAAATGAGATTTTCCACGCCACCGACTGTTGTGAAGGTGGCGTCCGATAAAAGGCCAATTAGCGCCCCACTCAGCGAGGTGACACCCAACAAGACCAACAGCACACGTGCCATTCGCAAGCGCAGATTTTGAAGAGAATCTAGCTGACTGCTGTTGATCGGCGAGGTCATCATCGTCTGGCCCATGTCTTTTTCTTTAGCGATTGCCATTCAATAGCCCTCCTTTCGGCGTCGGATTGACGGGTGATCCCAGGCGGATCATGACGCGGTGAGCCTGGAGCGTTTCGCGCAGGCTGCGGGCCGCTTCCGTCAACGTCGCTTCAACGTTATTGGACGACTGCATACGACCGCTAATTTCATTGATGAGCGCTTCACGCTGGGCCAAGCGCTGGCTTTCTTCCACCAGCCGTGTATTCTCCGCCGCCAGTCCAAAGCGTTCGCCAATCTCTTCGATCAGCTCAAGGTCTTCCTGCGAAAAGCGCCCGTGTTCTTCCAGCTCAAACTCCATCGCACCAATCACCTGCCCGCGCAACCGCAACGGGACGGCGACGATATTCTCCTGCTGGATGGTTTGATTTTGTGAGGCAGCCTGCCGCAGAGACGGCGTCCACTCCTCGCGGGAGATGATGGCCTGACTCTGCGTATCGAGGTCGATGCCTGTGCCGCTGGCCTGTGTGCGGAGAAATTCTGTCCAGGCACGCCCGATCAGACGCTTGTTCAAGCGATCCACCTCACGCAGGGCGCTGCGGGCCTGCTCTGCCAGGACTTGATTCTCCTGGACGCGCTCAAGGGCCGCCTCATACTGGCGCACATTGTCGATCACCAGCGACAGGCTGTCGGCGAGCGATTGGAACGTGGCAATATCATGCGGTTCAAAGGTGTAATCGATGCGCGTTTGCAAATCCAGCGCCCCAATGATCTGCGTGCCAATCCGCAGCGGAAAGGCCGCTTCCAGGCGCGTGGCGGGCAGGATGGGATTGAAGCGGTGAATGCCACCATCGGCAGTTTCGATCTTGGGCAGCCCTTCCATCGTCACCTGACCGATGACGCTCATGCTGCCCACGTTCAGGCTGTGCTGGCGTTCCAGAAGCTGCTTGCCGGGTTCCCCCGTGCTGGCATAGAGCCGCGCCTGAATGCCCTTTTCATCGATCAGGAACACCTGCGCGTGATAAAACTGCGGATACTTCTCCAGGATGAGATTGACCATATACGCCAGCAGTTCGCGCAGCGGCACTCTCTGGGAGGCACGAGTTGAGATTTCGGAGATGAATTCGGCAAACTTGGTGCGCTCCACATTGGCTTCATCTGTGCCTACTGCACGGCTGACAGCGACAAAGCGCAGATACAGAAAGGCCAGCGCTGCAATTGTGATCACCGAGACAGTCACGATCAGCAGTTCATTGATGTTTAGACTAAAGAGGAACATCAGCGCGAAGGAAACCAATGTCGAGACGATGAGGCCGCTGTAGCGCTGGAGCAGCGCACTGATAATAATCAGCGGTGAGAGGACAGACATGGCGGTGATGGCGGCAGTGGATGGTGCGCCCAGATTTATCGCCACCACAATCGTTCCAATGTTGATGAGGATCGGAATCCACCCCGACACATTGATCAGGCGGTAGCGCGTCAGGAAAAAGCCGCCCCCCACCAGCCCAATCAATCCGATGGGAATGAGAAACAAGACAGGGCTATCAACAGCCGCTTGAAAGTACGTCTGGCGTTCAGACGGGTTGATGAACCAGACAGGCAGGGCCATCGAGACAAACAGCAGCATGAATTCCAGCGCCATAATGCCATAGACCAGATTGGCGCGTTCTCGATCCAGGCTGTTGAGGTAGCGCCCGGTATTGAACATAGATTGAAAGGTTTGGCGAAGGCGCATCATAGCTCAATTATCCTTTGGCCCGGACTCTTGCGGCCCCAGGCGGATGCGGGCGCGGCGTGCGCCAATGGCCTTCCCGACCTCTTTGAGAGCGGCCTGAAGGATCGTTTCAACATCCATTTGTTCCTGCATGACGGTTGAAATACGGTTGGCAAGCTCACGATTGCGGGCCAGACGTTCGGTGCGTTCCAATTCGCGGGCATTTTCCAGCGCCAGCGCAATCTGGTTGCCCACTTGCAGCAGCGCTGTAATATCCGTTTCACTGTAGGCATACACAGCGGCAGATCCAACCTCAATCAAGCCCAGGACACGCCCACCGATGAGCAGCGGCAGCGCGACGATGCTGCCCAAAGAGGCCCGCAGCGGATGCTCCCAGCTCCAAGTGCGGCGCACATTGTCGGCATGGACGACGCCCTGTTCTTGCCAGGCTTGCGCGGCAATGCCATCTTTCGTCAGGTCGTAGGGTTTGCGCTCAGACATGATGATGGTTTCGGCAGGGGTGGCATAGGCGGCCTGGGTGAGTATCCCATCGTCGTTGGCGAGGAGAATGGTCAGATATTCATAAGGCACAACGCGGCGCAGTTCCCGCAGCACGGTGCGGAGGATGGTGGTTTCATCCAGCACGGCTTGCACTGATTGGCTCAGGAGCGCCAACTGCTCCATCTGCTGCGCCTGCCGCTGACTGCGATGCAGCAGATGCATCTTTTGCAGCCCGACGTTGATCTGGGCGGCAAAGGTGCGGGCCAGGTCTTGCGTCTCAGGCGGAATCTGTATCATGTGCTCATAACCCACACCGATCACGCCAATCAGGGTCTTTTGCGAGTCGAAGATGGGGAGCAGAAACTGAGACTGAATATTGTAGATAGCATAGATGGCACGAAGATTGTCATCGAGCGATGCAGCGGCAATATTTTCAATAAGCCAGACCGTATCTTCGCGGCCTGTCACGTCCGGGGCCTGAAAGACGCGGTTATCCGGCGGAATATCACGCGGGGGAAAGCTGAAATTGAGCGTGTAGGATGTACGCTTGTGTTCGCGCTCGGAATAAGAGATGTTATCGGCCTGGAACGCTTCCAGCAGCAGCGGCGAAATCTCGTGCAGGAAGGCATCTTCTTCTGCCGCGACGCCTGCCCGCGTATTCAAATCATTGAGCAGTCGCAGGACACGCACCTGCCGCTCTGCATTCTGCGCGTTCTGCTGAATTTCGCGCAGATAGGATTGATTTTTGTAGACGATCTGAACCTGGGCATTGATCGCCGCAAATAAGCGCCGCTGGCCTGAGTCAAATGTGCGCGGCTCGGCCCAGGAAAGATTGATCTGATGTGTGCGCTTATGCCCATCCGACAGCGACAGGGTAATCAAGCTGCTGATGTTCAGGGCTGTGACCATCTCAACCAGATGAGGCATATCCGCCCAGGCTGTCTTAAGATTTTCTGTAAAGTTGATTTCCACGTCCAGGTCTTGCGAGCGTGAGCGGATGAGATTGCGCTCTCCCTCGTCAAAGCCCAGATGCATCGGACGATTCGTCTCAGCGCCCTTCCCATCTGCCACCACATAACGCACATAAGTGCCTGTGAGAGTCTCGCTGGCATCGTAGATATACTCCATCAATGACACGCGGCCCTGCGGCTTGGCGAAGGTGTCATAAACGATATGCACCATATCTTGCAGCGTTTGTGCAGACATCAAGCGGCGCGAGGCATCGTACAGCGTGCGCGTTTCAACGAGCGAGGCTTCGGCTTCGGTCAGAAGGCGACGGTTGTCCACAATCGCCCCCACCTGCCCGCTGACACCACGAATCACGCGCTGTTCGGCATCCAGGTTGGTGAGCAAAAGCTGGGTGTCATTGGTATTGATGAAGCCAATCGTGCGCCCGGACACTTGCAGCGGCACAACATACATCGCCCGAATGCGCGAGTTATCCAGCAGTTGACGCACTGCTGTTCCCATCAACGTGGTCGGCGTGTTGTAAACCACCACATCCTGGTTGGCTTGCAGCGCTTGCAGACTGATGACATCAGCATCTTCAAGCGGAACATATAAATTGGGGGAAAATGCCTTCTGGCTGTTGGCCGTTGCCACAACCCAGAAGCCTTTGGGTGCACCATCGAATTCATAATCAAAGAGATTAATCGATGTAAATTGGCCCCGCGAAATCAAGTTATGGCCCAGAATCTCCGCCATGCTTTCAAAGCCAGTGGCCTGATTGAGCGATGAGGAGATCAGCGTGAGTTTATCAAGCGCCCAGGTTTTGATCGTATCACTGAGCATCATCTGAAAAATTTGCGTCACCAACCCCACCTGACTCCGCAGCGCCGCCTGATCCTGTTGGGCTGTGTCGTGCGCGGTCAGCCAGACTTCAAGCAGGGCTTCTTTGGGCCGTATGATGGCAAGGGGTGCCAGCACAAATTGGTTTTGCACATCGACGGTTGTGTCACCCGTCTCTAAGACCTGATGATAGGCGGAGAGATCGTCGTAAGCAGTAATCTCTCGCGCAACATCGCCCTCAACCGTGCTCGCCATCAGGATCAGGCCCTGTGGGACGACGCGATAAAAGCGCAGCGTCTCGCCCACAGGCTCAAGCGCCTTGAGGAGGACAGGCATCGCCTTAAGAACAAATTCCTGCGGCGTCTGAATGCGGCTGCCGATGTGAGTCAGT
The DNA here is from genome assembly GCA_034436915.1 of Anaerolineae bacterium. Lineage (GTDB taxonomy): Bacteria > Chloroflexota > Anaerolineae > Aggregatilineales > Phototrophicaceae > JALHOR01. Next base: position 2,176 of record DAOTUR010000894.1, on the reverse strand, counting down.
TGGCGTATCAGGTCTTGCACATCCATACCAGATTTTCTCCTTTTCCGCAGTGGGCGATGATCGTTACTGCCATTCCCAGACGTGTTCCCCCGCCAGAAGGCGGCGAATCTGCTCCGGGAAGCGGTCTGGATTGAGCGGCTTGCCCAGGAAACCATCGAACCCGCTCTTTTTGGCGCGGATCATCTGATCTTCACTGGCTTCGGCTGTGACCGCGCAGACGATCGTGTCTTTCAGTTTGGCATTGGTGCGAACTTTTTGCAGCGCTTGATAACCATCTTCATATGGAAGACGGATATCCATCAGGATCAAATCAATCCGCGGCAGCGTTTCAGCAAACTGAACGACCTGCCAACCGGACGTTTTCCATTCACATCGCTGCACACCCATAAACGCAAGCATACGAGCAATAAGAACAAAGTTTGGAACGTTATCCTCAACAACGAGGACGTGTGCTTCACTGGGGTCAATTGGATTTCTCATGCGCGTTTCGCCTATTCCGCCTGGATATATTGCATGATGTCTTGAACGAAAGAATCGATGTTGATGGGCTTGCTGATGTAACCATCGCAGCCCGCTTTTAAAATCATCTCACGATCACCTGTCATAGCATTGGCAGTGAGCGCGATGATGGGGAGATGGGCAATCGCCGGAATCTGACGAATATGATTGGTGGCGGTGAGGCCATCCATATCGGGCATACTGATATCCATCAAGATCAAATCCGGTGGATTGGCAGCCGCCATTGTGATCCCATCACGGGCATTCGTCGCCTCATCAACGCCAAAGCCCTCCGCTATCAAAATACGGCGTACAAGCAGCCGATTGTTGGAATCGTCCTCAATATACAGGACACGCGGCATGTCCATCACTCCTTCGGTGCGGGCTGGCAGTACAGCGACTTAGCTTGATTATAGCCAGTCTTTACTATATCGGGGTTAAGCCTTTTCATCGAATCGGCGCGGGATACCCCTCTTCAGATATGGGGAGGGAGAGCGCCTTGTCCTTTCTGCTCAGTTTGATCACACATCCCCGAAGGGCGAGAGTGATGTGAGTCGCCTCTGGCTCGCTCTCGAAAGCCGCACCGCTTGCGCGGGTGAGTGTCTCTGTATTCGCCCCTAACGGAGCCTTCACAGGCCACGTCTGATCAGCATTAGACCTTAAAAGCCCCCACTTTAAGTGTGGAGATGCGGACATTATGTAACCTTACAGGGTGCGATGCTAGACTCATCCCCTCATTCTAACGCAAACCAAGCGAGACTTAACCCTATTTCCTATATCGAGCCGTTATGATATCTAAAGTCAGACAATTGCTGGCGTAAATGGCGCAGCCAGCCGCATCATTATCGTTGTCAGTTCTATAATAAGTCCATTGAGATCATAAGCATGACAACTCTTCTCCTCAAGTGGCGCTTATTTTGCCTCTGGCGTTGATACACCGTGCCTCGCGGTGAGATTTTCTGCTATCCTTGCCACAGAGAGGCGCTGTCTCGGTCTCTCGTTTTGGACAGATAAGCCAGGAGATGTTAAAAATGGCAAACCGTTATAGTGCCTATCCCGCTATGGTGATCGACCCTCTGAAGAAATATTCGGCCCGTATCGACACCAGCAAGGGTGTCATCAACATCGACCTGTTCGCTGATCGTGCGCCGCTGACGGTGAACAACTTCGTCTTCCTCGCCCGCGATGGCTTCTTTGATGGCCTCAGCTTTCATCGCGTTCTCGCCGATTTCATGATCCAGGGCGGCGATCCGAGCGGCAATGGCACAGGTGGCCCCGGCTACAAGTGGAATGACGAACCCTCGGCACTCAAAGTCAAGCATGAACGTGGCAGCCTGAGCATGGCGAATGCTGGAGCCAACACCAACGGCTCACAGTTCTTCATCACGCATGTGGTGACGGATTGGCTGAATGGCAAACATGCGGTCTTCGGCAAGGTCAAGAGCGACACCGATCAGAAGGTCGTCGACTCGATCCAGCAGAAGGACTTCATCAATTCCGTCACCATCACCGAAGAATAAGACACGATCTTCGGATGGAAGTAGGGGCGCAGCGTGCTGTGTCCCATATACACCAACTTAAGGATTTTGAGCCATGTCAATAACCGTCCCATCCGCCTCATGACATGGCAAAATCGCTTGCGCCAGGGACTGAAAGTCCCTGTCTCCCGTGTTGCGGG
>DAOTUR010000893.1:0-3097 GCA_034436915.1 Anaerolineae bacterium | reverse complement strand
CCTATGATCGCGTGGCCGAAATTCTCACTGTCGATTGGGAGCCGCTGGGCCGCGACGAGACAGCGCCTGCCAAAGACCTCAAGGGGCTGATATCGTTCAAGAACGTCGGCTTTGAATATGAAAAAGACAAGCCCGTCCTGCAAGATATCAGCTTTGAGGTGCAGCCCGGTCAGACGGTGGCGCTGCTCGGCTCTACCGGTTCGGGCAAGACATCGCTGATGGCCCTGCTGCCGCGCTTCTACAGTTACACATCGGGCAGCATCACAATTGATGGCTTTGAGCTAAAGGATATGTCGCGCACCTTTTTGCGTCAGCAGATTGGTATCGTTGAGCAGGAGCCGTTCTTGTTCTCGCGCACCATCCGCGAAAATATCACCTACGGCGTGAATCATGAGGTGAGCGACGAGGAGGTTACCGCCGCTGCCAAAGCTGCCGCCGTGCATGAGGTCATCATGTCGTTCCCGGATGCCTATAAAACGGTGGTCGGTGAACGCGGCGTGACGCTGTCCGGTGGGCAGAAGCAGCGCGTGGTGCTGGCGCGGACGCTACTCAAGAATCCCAACATTCTGATTATGGATGACGCCACATCGTCAGTGGACACCGAGACGGAATCGCAGATTCGCACGGCGCTCGACACGCTGATGAAGAACCGCACGACATTCATTATTGCTCATCGCATTCAGACGGTCATGATCGCTGATCTGATCCTGGTGATGGACAAGGGACGGATTGTGCAGCGCGGGACGCACGAGAGCCTCATGCGCGAAGGTGGCATCTATCGCCGCACGTATGAGATGCAGGCCGAGATTGAAACGGAATTAGAAAAGGAGTTGGCAGGTGTCTGACGCAGGCCACTACGAAGAAGAAGAATTCCAGGGCAGTTGGAATGGACGCACGCTGTTACGCATTGTGACACTGCTGCGTCCGCACAAATTGATGAGCATTGGCTTTATCAGTGCTGTAGCGGCGGTGGCGATGCTGGAAGCGTTCCAGACTCGTCTGCTGTCCTTCGCCATCGATGAGGGGTTGTCGGCGAACAATCCGGAGCGTCTGACGCAGCTTCTCACGCTCTACGGGGCGTTGATGACCGGCTTTGCGTTCCTGGTCTTCTTCTTCATCTATCTGACAGGGCGGCTCGGTCAGCAGGTGCAGTATGATCTGCGGAAGAAGATCTTCGAGCATCTGCAAACGCTGTCCATCTCCTACTACAACAAAACGCCTGTTGGCTGGATCATGTCGCGTGTGACCTCCGACAGTGAGCGTATCGGCGATCTCATCTCCTGGGGCTTTCTCGATATCACCTGGGGCACGATGAACATCCTGACCGCGCTGGTGTTCATGCTCAGTATCAATGCTCAGTTGACGTTGGTGGTTGTGCCGCTCGTGCCGATTCTGCTTGCTATTGGCATCTGGTTCCAGCGGCGCATCCTGATCGGCTATCGTGAAGCACGCAAGGCCAACAGCAAGATCACGGGCAACTATAACGAGATGATCACGGGTGTGCGCGTCATCAAGGCGCTCAACCGCGAAGAATCGTCCATACACGAATTCGGTGATCTGACGCGCACGATGTACCGCTCCTCGTATGAGGCGGCGTGGTACTCAGCGCTGTTCATGCCGTCAGTGATGATTGCGAGCTCGGTGGCTGTTGGCGCTGTGGCCTTCTTCGGCGGGCGGCAGGTCAATACGGTTGTCGTGGGTGGCATGACCATCGGCGAGATTCAGGCGTTCATCTCGTACATCACGTTCATGATGTGGCCTGTGATGGAAATGGCGCGGGTGTTTGCCAGTATGCAGCACGCCATCGCCTCAGCCGAGCGCTCGTTCTCGCTGCTGGATACGAAGGCCGATATCGTCAATCGCCCGAATGCCAAAGACCCCGGCACGATTCACGGCGATATCGTGTTCGAACATGTAACGTTCTACTATGAGGAGAACAAGCCTGTCCTCACTGATTTCAATCTGCATGTGAAGGCAGGCGAGATGGTGGCGCTGGTCGGTGAGACGGGCGGCGGCAAGTCAACCATCGTCAATCTGGTGTGCCGCTTCTATGAGCCGCGTTCGGGCGTCATCACCTTCAACGGCGTCGATTATATGGATTTGACGTTAGAGGGCATTCACTCGCGCATTGGCGTGGTGCTGCAAACGCCGCATCTGTTCGGCGGCACAATCCGTGACAACATCCGCTATGGTCGCCTGGACGCCACCGATCATGAGGTGGAAGAGGCCGCCACAACGGCAGGCGCAGACGAGTTCATCCGCGCCTTTGAGAAGGGCTACGAGGAAGAAGTCGGTGAGGGCGGCGTGCTGCTCTCCGTCGGCCAGAAGCAGTTGATCTCGCTGGCGCGGGCAGTGCTGGCGCGGCCTGAGCTGCTGGTGATGGACGAGGCGACTAGTTCCGTCGATACCCTGACCGAAGCCATGATCCAGAAGGGCATGGAGAACGTGATGAAAGGCCGGACCAGCTTCGTGATCGCGCATCGTCTCAGCACCATTCGCAGTGCAGATCGCATCGTGGTGATTGAGGGCGGTAAGATCATCGAGCAGGGCAGCCACCGCGAGTTGCTGCGGCAGAAAGGCTACTATCACAACCTGTATACCAAGCAGTTCCGCCAGGAAAAAGAGGCCGTGATGGATAAGACGCTCACGGGTGAGTTTGGCGCTGTCAGCGAAAGTACCACGCCAACCGAGACAGAAATGATCGGCAAGTAGTCGTAGGGACATGGCACGCCATGTCCTGGCACGCCATGTCCACCCATTCTGACATGACATGTCCCTACGGACTGAACATCGCTATTTAACCAATGATGCAAATCATAAATTTGAGGTGGGATTATCGTAGGGGCGACCCATGGGTCGCCCCTACAAAAACGCTGTGAACTGTTGTGAGCCTATCGCGTGAGGCGAAAACCGATACCACGCGATTATCACCCTACAAACGGGGTACGAATAGATCGTGCCCCGTTTGCGTTTCGCCCTTAGGACGCGTTTAAAAACAAGTCCGTAGAGTTCTAGGAGAGATGGTGTAGTTCCACTGAGGGCAGAGGGCATGAAAACGGATGTGCAATGAGGCCATATCGGAATCGGACACAGTTAA
>DAOTUR010000892.1:0-4209 GCA_034436915.1 Anaerolineae bacterium | reverse complement strand
CAGGATCATGACCCTGGTCATGCGCTTATCTCAGGGGAAGGAGCATCAGCAAGGCGCTGCGGCTGAACGAGAAGTCGGGCAATCCGTACACCGTCCATTTTGATGACCTCAATCCGATATTTATGCCATAGGAAAAAATCGCCCGCCTGCGGGATGCGCCCCAATCGCGTGAGCACAAATCCTGCCACCGATTGATAGCCGCCTGTTTCGTCCTGCGGCATGACGAGCGCGGGAAACAACTCGCCGAAACGGTCAATCGGCATGGTAGCGTCAATCAAATACGAACCATCCTCATGTTTTGTATACATCGGGTCGCCGCTCTCAACATCGCCGATGATTTCTTCGACGATATCCGTCAGCGTCACCATACCCTCAACGCCGCCATGCTCGCCCACAACCAGCGCACTGTGCAGCCCTGTTTGCTTGAATTGGCGCACGACATCCGCCACGCTCACCGTCTCAGGCACAAACAGCGGCGGCTTCATGATCGCTTCGAGATTGAGCGGGGTTCCGCTGAGGAGTTGAAGCGCGACATCTTTGGAATGCACAATGCCGATCACATCATCAATATCGTCATGACAGACGGGATAGGCCGAGTAGGTCTTCTCGGACATTTTACGCAGCACATCAGCGATATCCTCATTCACATCAAACCAGACGATATTGGTGCGCGGCGTAATAATCTGGCGCACCAGCCGCACATCCAACTGCATCACGCTCTGCACCATGTCCTGCTCAGATGCTTCAAATACGCCGCCCACGATGCCCTGCTCGATCATGGACAGGATTTCGATCTCGGTCACAGTCGGCTCAGTTGAGGCGCGCGTTCCAAGCAGGCGGATGACAAAATTGCTTGAAATGGTCAGAAACGCCACCAGCGGCGCAGCCACGACAGAGATGAAGCGCATCGGGCGGGCCGCACTGCGGGCGATACTCTCCGGGTGTTGCAGCGCCAGCCGCTTGGGGACGAGTTCGCCAATCACCAGCGAGAGATAGGTCGTCAGACTGACGATTGAGACCGTGCTGATGGCCTCAGCGGATGCTTCAAGCGCTGGAAAATTCTCTTTCAAACTCAACGCAAAATGATCTGCCAGCGTTTTGCCGCCAAACACACCCGTCAGTACGCTGATGAACGTGATTCCAATCTGTACGGTGGAGAGCAGACGATCCGGCTGTTCCATCATTTTCAGCGCGGTGCGTGCGCCTTTATCGCCCGCGTCGGCAAAGGTTTGCAAGCGGGTGCGCCGTGCCGAGACGAGCGCCATCTCGGACATGGCAAACAGTCCATTCAACACCACTAACCCAAATAAAATCAGGAGTTCCATGCCTCGTCCCTGCTGCGCTGTCATTCATGGGCCGATTGTAGCGGATTCGTCAGAGCCGCTATATGGAGAATCTGAGAACACGGCGACATCTAATACGTATCGGGCAGATCATTCAAAAACAACACCGTATCGCCCGCCCGCAAATGCTGCTTGTACCATGTCACCGCTTCGCTCAGGGTATCGACGATGATCAGACGATCTACAGGGAACTGTGCCGCCTGCAAGCCTGCCGCGATGGGCGACGTTTGCTCACGGCCCACCAGGATAATATCCGTCGCATAGCGGGCGGCTTCTTCGCCAAGTTTGCGATTTTCACTCTCATGCAGCGGCCCCAGTTCAACCATGCCGGGCGTGATGAGCAAGCGCCGCCCGGTCTCATGCATCGCCAACACTTGCAGCGCACTCACGACGCCCGCAGGATTGGCGCTGTAGGCATCATTGATGATGGTAAGGCCCTCGGCGCTGGTCTGGCGCACCAGGCGGCTTTCTGACGGGGTGAGCATCCGCGCCCGCTGTGCCACCTCGCGCAGCGACAGGCCCTCATGCACGGCCACCGCCACCGCCAGCAGAATATTGGTGACATTGTGCAGGCCGACCACAGGCACGTTAAACACTTCATTCTGGCCCGTCTGCGTATCGGTGACAGTGAAGGTCAAACCCATCAGCGTCTGTGTGACATCGCTGGCAATAAATCGCGCCTGATCGGGCGGCGTCTGCGGCGGCAGCAGGCGGCTCACGCCGATGCGGTTGGCGGGATAGCCGCGATCATACATGGTCTTGACATAGGGATTATCGACATTGAAGACGCCCAGGCCATCAGGCGGCAGCGCCTTGATGATCTCATATTTGGCGATGGCAATATTTTCCAGCGTGCCAAAGCGTTCGAGGTGCTGTGGGCCAACCTCTACCACCACACTGATGCTCGGTGATGTGAGCTGGCACAGGCGGGCAATTTCGCCAGGGATATAGGCTCCCATCTCACTGATGAAATACTCAATGCTGTAATCATCGGCAATATCCTGATTGATGGCGCGGCTGACGCCCATCAGGGTGTTATAGCTCTTGGGCGTGGCATACGTCTTGTAACGAGCACTCAGCAGATCACGCATAAAATTCTTGGTCGTTGTCTTGCCATAGCTGCCTGTAATACCGATGACTTTGGGATGAACAGCCTCCATCACCTGCTTGGCCTGCCGCAAAAAGCGCCGCCGATACGCGGCTTCTACGGGAACCATCAGCAGATTGCCAAGCACCAGCCACAGCGGGGCCGCCAGCAGCACCACCAACCCGACCAGCCCCACCAATGCCGGACGAAAATCCTCAAGTCGTTCGGTCAGCCGCCACACCACAAGCAGCAGCCCGATGAGCGCCACAATTGTCACAATGATGGAGGCCGCAAGCAGGCGCGTCGCACGCGATGTGCGGACAAAACGCTTCTTGATCTCGCCTTCGTCGGGCGGCATAACCGCAATGCACGCGGCAATCAAGGCGAGGATATGAGGAAACACGCTGCCGGAGGCTTCGCCCAGGAACATGCTGAGAATTGCGCCGAACATCCAGAGAGCTATCGGGCGGTTGGGCAGGGCACGCTCACGCGCTGCCAGCACCCAGCGCAGATAACGCAGGCTCATATACTCTTCAATTTGATAGAAGCGTGCCTGCTTATACACGCGCCAGATAGCCCCCACGCCCCAGACGAGCGCAATCAGCAGTAGGAGAAATGTTGCCATAGACCCTCCCTCATCAATGGACATAAGAGGCCGTATTATGCCATAAGCTTATCGGGCGCAAAATGAGTGCCTCGCCACAGCGATAAATAACGATATTTGGGGTGACCTGTAGGGACACGGCCCGCCGTGTCCACAGGTTCGGACACGGCGGGCCGTGTCCCTACCACAATAATCGTTATTCGTAACGATCAGTGTGGCGGGGTATTTAGGAAGGCATTGAAAAGCGCAGGGGTTAGGGCAAGGCGAACCTCGCCCTCTGTTTTGAAGGAGATTGATAAAACTACTTTGTTTCAACGACTTTCTTCAGGTTAGCAAGGGTATTTTCAATATTGCTGGTGTTCATACGCTCCACGATCAGCTTATCAGCAATCGCGCCCAAGCCACCGCCGGGCATGGAATAATCGAAGACACACGTCACCTTTGTGCCTGATCCCTCGGCGACATACTGCCAGTGCTGCGATCCGTTGATCATGCCCTCCATATCGAAGGTGATATGATCCCCATGCACGATGTCGCGGGTGGTCATCGTCACATCGAAGGTCATGCCAGCGGATTTGTATTTTACCTTGAGTTCGCCGCCCTTTTCCGGGAAGACGCCATCAGGATGCACGCTCTCGATCCCGGCGACCCACTGCGGCCATGTCGGGGCGTTGATAGCATACTGGTCGATTTTCTCGGTATCAGCCTGGATGACGACGGATTTTTCAATGCGAGCCATGATGATTTCTCCTTGTTTCAAACCATTTTCTTACTAAGAGCATACCTGATCTCAACCTTCCCAACAAATAAGATTTCTGTTTAAGGAGCATCAGTTTGGCGGTCTATGGCAGATTGAGAGACGAAATTTTTCAATGCTGTGTATTATCTTATAAGAAAAAACAGTGCGTGTCATGACTCGCCCCTACAAATACCCTGTAGAGGCTTGGCGTGCCAAGCCCTCTCATCATGCCAAATTTGTTTCGGTTCTCCACGAATGAGATCACATATGACGAATAATCTATCATTTACCAAATTTTTACTCATAATATTACATTTTGTTAAGATAATTAATTTAAACAGAGTTTTAGCAATTTTTATGGGATTTCATTGCGTTTCAATATATAATTGAATGAAGCATTTTATTCATAGCTGATGAAGGTGAATCCATGCCAGAA
>DAOTUR010000891.1:0-2184 GCA_034436915.1 Anaerolineae bacterium | reverse complement strand
CGGAACTGGTGAGGCATCCCGAAGTGCCTATGTATTCGTCTCTAACGGAGCCTTTTCAGGCCAAGTCTGGTAAGCACTAGGGCTAAAAGCCCCTCCCTTCAGGGATGGGGATGCTTACTATTGCTGCTGAGGCCCTGCAAAAAGCGGTGAATCGTGCGTCCATGCCGCACCGCCTCGATGAAATCATGCAGATTGACCCACTCGCGCTTGGCGAGATGACGCAGCCAGTATTCATCGTCCGTGATCGGATCGGTCAGGCTGTCCCACTGGATTTGATAGGCATTCGTTAGACACTCGACGCCAAAGGGCGTGACCGCCCACTCGCCAAACTGCGCGATGATCGCAGGCACACCCGGCTCTGTCGGCAGCGGATTCTCGCCGCCATGCCGCTCATGGGCGATGTGCAGCGCAGCCTGCTCACGGGCATGTTCCTCGGCCAGACGTTGGAGTTCGCGCTCATAATCCTCATGGGAGGCCATTGGTCTGTTCCTTCTCACGCTCATCGCAATCGTCATTGTACCAAAGTTGGCCGTCTCACAACAGCAAAATTGCGCCCTCCGCACTAGGCATGTGTATATATCAACGGGAACCTTTGCGGGCTACGGCTCGTGTTATGTTCTGAGATGATCAGGGAGGCTGAAGCATGTACGAGAAAGAAAAACTCAAAGGTGTACCCGCAGCACGCGGACTGTGGTATCTCATCGCTGGTATGGTGATCGGCGGCGTGGCCGTGCTTGCGGTGATATTCATGCTGACGCTGCAAGCGTGCGCCTGTGAGCCGCAGCAGCCGCCGACCACACTGCCGCTTATTCCCACGCCGATTCCAGGCGTCACAGGCACAGCGGCGGCACAGGCGGTTCTGCCTGTCAAACGGCTGATCACTTTTCGCGTCGATGAGACAATGGGCCTGATTGCGCTGTCATATGAGGGCAAGGGCGCAGGGGTCTATTTCGTTGAAACACGTCCCTGGTCTCAGATGAGTGTTGGAGAGTCGCGGCAACTGATTCAATCGGGGGCTTATCTTTATGACGAATTGTCATTCAATGCGGCCCTCTCATCTTTGTCGATGAGTTCAACCACGCGCAAGGCGATGCAGTCTTTTAATTTGAAGACGGATCAGTTTGAGGGCATTCTTCCCGATACACAGCAGGCTTTGTACAGCCCCGATGGGCGCTGGTTGGCGTTCCTCAACACAGATGGCTTTATCAGCATGAGTGATCTGCCAAGTCATTCGGCCAGATCGCTTATCCTGCAAGGGAAGGGCCATCTTATGACCTTCAGCCCTGACAGCACGCTCCTGGCAGTCGGCGTTACAAACGATCTTGATCCTCAGTATGAGGCGATAGAGATATTTAGTCTCCCCGATTTGACGCCTATAGGAACGTATGAACTCAGCGGCCTCATATCATCGCCTATGGTATTCAGCCCGAATAATGATCAACTCGCCTTTGGGGTGGATCAGAGCCTGAATGTGATGCTTAAAAATGGCTCACGGCGTTATTTTGATGTGTATGCCCCGATTCACGCGCTGGCGTTTGATCCCACAGGGCAGTGGCTGGCGATCAATGAGGACACATCCGCAAAAATCACCCTGTATCCGCTGGAACAAACGGTCAAACTCCCGCCCGAACCACTCATGCCACAGGCCCTTGTGTCGCAGACGCCTATTGCCGCGTTCCAATTCGTGAAAGATGGGCTGCTCATCGGGGATGTATCCAGCACGCTCACGCTCTATCGCTGGACGGGCGACACCTGGGGCGATGCCAAAATTGTGATGACGGAGGCTGATTTGTAGGCGATATAGGCATTGATTGAGCGTTGGGATCAGGGGTTGAAAACCCCTGCCGCCCTGGTTGCGGGGTTAAAAACCCCGCTTCTGTCCGTCACCTATGCGGAGTCGATGTAGGGGCGACTCATGAGTCGCCCACTGACCTGCATCAGGCATCACGCAGATACCAGCGATCCGTCCATTGTTCTGGTGTCTTGTCATGTTTGCTTTTGTTGCAGCGATCACAGGCAAGGCAGATATTGGAAATATCATTTGTGCCGCCCTGGTTGATCGGGATGATGTCAGATACCCCACGCCTAAAGGCGGGGGCTTGCAGTTATGGCGGGATTGAAACCCAAAACACACACCGCGTATGGCGGAATGACCGCCGCCCGGCGTCCGATGTTGACCGCCGC
>DAOTUR010000890.1:0-5185 GCA_034436915.1 Anaerolineae bacterium | reverse complement strand
GATGATCCCCATAGCACCCTGTGGCAGCAGCAGCCCGATACGGGTGCGCCGCAGCAGCAGATCATCCAGATGCACTACGCCCTCCGCATGAGCCGCCCAGCGCAGTTCGATCCACAGCGTCGGCGTATGCGGGATCGGCGCGAGATCATCGTGATGTGCGCCCGCGACCAAATCCACCGCATTTTCGCCGTAGCGCCCCAGCAAGCGCTGGCGCGCCTCCCGCGAGAGCGGCAGCACAGGCAGCATATCCTGCACCGGATTTAAGGCAGGCGCATGGGTATCAAAGGCATTGGGAAGATTCAACACGCCCGCCGCCATGTGCAGCGCTTCCAGCCCCAGGATGCGATAGGTCGTCAGTTTTCCGCCTGTGACGCTTAAGAGGCCCTGCTCCAGCCACACCATATGATCGCGGGCTTCATCGGACGGGCGCTCTTTGCCTGTGCCAATCACAGGCCGCACGCCCGAATAGGTGGACATGACATCGTCTAATGTCAGATCGAGCGCCGTGAACTGATGCTGACACGCCGCCATCAGATAGGCCACCTCTTCGCCAGTAATCTGCGGCTCCCGATTCAAATCCGCCGTATGATCCAGATCTGTCGTGCCGATGAGCGTGACGCCTTCCCAGGGATACACGAAGACGGGCCGCCGATCCCAGGGATGGGCAAAGCTCACGGCCTGCGCCACCGGGAAGCGCCATGACGGGAAGATCAAGTGGCTGCCGCGCAGGGGACGAATGCGCTTTTCGCCGCCCACCTGCCCGCGCAGATGATCGACCCACGCCCCCGCCGCATTGATGACGACCCGCGCTTTCACATCGACCTGTGCGCCTGTCTCGGCATCGCCCACGCGCAGCCCCACGACGCGATCTCCGTCTTTGAGCAGCGTCTCCGCCCGCACATAATTGAGCGCTGTGCCGCCATCCGCCAGCGCCTCCTGCATCACGCGCAAGACGAGGCGGGCATCATCGGTCTGAGCATCCTCAAAGGCAAATCCACCTTCTAAGCCCTCACGATTGATGCGCGGAGCCAGCATCGACATCTCATCCGCCGTGTATTCGCGGTGATCCCAGCGCTGCGCCATCAGATCATAGATGGAGAGCGCGGCTTTATACGCCCACTTTGATCCTCCCCCCTTATAGGCGGGCATCAGGAAGCCCAGCGGCGTAATCAAGCCCTCGCCCACCTGGAGCAAATTCTGGCGCTCCTTCACCGATTGATAGGTCACGCCGATCTGTCCATGCGCCAGATAGCGCAGGCCGCCATGCACCATCTTTGAGGAGCGGCTGGATGTCCCCCAGGCGAAATCCTTCTGCTCGATCAGCAGTGCTCTCAGGCCGGCCCGCGCCGCCTCGCGCAGAATGCCCGCCCCGGTGATGCCGCCACCAACGACCAGGACATCCCATTCCGGCGTTGTTTCGATCTTATGCCACGTTACATCACGCTTCGGCCACATGGCGATCCCCTTCTGTCTGGAGCAGAATGCCCGGTGTCATCATCTGTGTCGGGTCAAAATGCTGGACTATTTTCTCAAGCGTCTCCATCCACAACGCACCCTTCTCCTGCGGCAGATACGGCGCATGATCGCGCCCCACGCCATGCTGATGCGAAACCGTGCCGCCATGCCGCAAAATCGTCTCCGTCGCCGCCCGCTTGATCTCAAACCAGCGCTGCTGCATCTCGTCCGGCGAGGCCATGAGCGGGAAGACGTAGGTCGTATATACGCTTGATCCTGTCGTATACACATGCGACAGATGCGTGAAGACATGCACAGGCAGACTCTGGGCTGCACCGCGAATCGCGCCCTCAATCGCCTGCATATACGGGCCGACCTGTGACCATGTGAGCGCCGTCTCCAGCGTATCAACGCCGTAGCCATGCTCCCACAGGGCATTCCGCAGATAGGCGCTGCGAAAGCGGCTTTTCTGCCAGCCTTTGCCGAGCATCCCACCCACGATCAGGCCGCCATACTGGGCGCTGATCTCGCCAATCGCCGCTTTGGAGGCCCGCACCACCCGCTTTGATCCCGTCAGCGCATAGATCATGAGAGATTTTTCATCGGCAGCGCCACGCCAACCCAGATAACGCTCCAGCAGGCCTACCGCCCAATGACCCGAGAGCGTGAGATTGGTGCGCGTTTCCTGGGCGTTGCTCACGCGCAGCATGGAGTATGGAATCGCAGCCTGGGCAATCGCCCGTGCTGCCTGCTCTGCCGCTTCATAATGCGGGAACACGATCCCCTCAAACATGTCACGCTCTGGCAGACGTGAGACGCGCACTGTCGCCTCTGTGATAATGCCCAGACGACCCTCTGAGCCGAGCACCATCTCGCGCAGATCCGGTCCGGCGGCGCTGGCGGGGAGAGACGAGAGCGTCAGCGGGCCACGCGGCGTCTCGACAGAGCCACCCGCAAAAAGCTGCTCAATGCGTCCATAATGCCGTGACTGCTGCCCCGATGAGCGCGTTGCGATCCATCCGCCCAATGTCGAGAACTCAAAGGACTGTGGATAATGGCCCAATGTATAGCCGCGTGTCCGCAGTTTGGCTTCAATATCCGGGCCGGGGATGCCCGCCTGGAATGTCGCTAACTGGCTTTTCTCATCGAAGGACAGAAGATCGCGCAGACGAGACATGTCAACACTCAGGGTTGGGACAGCGCTGACCGGGGTGAGATGCCCGACAACGCTTGTACCACCGCCATACGGCACGATCTTTGTGCCTGTGTCGCGGCCATAGCGCAGCAGGTCACGCACCTCGGCATTGGTCGTGGGATAGGCGACACCCTCAACTACACGCGGGTAGCGCCCGGAATGCATCGTGATCCAATCGGGGAAGCTCTGCCCGGTGGAATGCTGAATACGCTCAAGCGCCTCGGTGCGAATCAGCGGATGGGCGGTCAGTGATGACGATTTGACTGAGGCAACCACGTCCTTGAGCGCGGCATCAGCCCAGCGGTGTCCTGGCCCCAGCAGCCCCTCTAGAAAAGCCAGTGCCTCCGACGACAGATGGTGATCGATGTTTTGATAGCCCCATCCATTCCAGCGTTTTTGCATGTCGTAAACTCCTCTCGCAACCCTTTTAAAGTCCTTCGCGGCCCATCGGATCGTCGTTATTGAACGGGGTGTGATTGACAAGCGCAATCTCGGTGAGGCCGCTGCTCACCATGCGCCAATATGCAATGCTGAGGCGCATTACGTCCTGCGTCAGCGTGAAGGCCCCCGCACTATCGCCCTGACGCAGGGCTGTTTCCAGCGCGTCATAATAGTTGGCTGAAGCTGTCCGCGCCTCAAGTGGCTGAAAATAGATCAGGGCCATCTGCTCATAAAACGCCGCAAAGCCGTTGAGCAGAAGCGGGAAGATGACATTGCCACTCGCCACCGTGATCGTGCGCTGGAGCATCCAATCAAACGCAGCATAGGCCGCTGCATCCGCCTGACGGGGAGGCCGTAATGCGAAACAGGTCTGAATCAAGACGGGCTGATGCGCGACAGCCGCCTGTGTATACGTCGGCGCAATCAGCAGCCGCAGCTCAAGCAAATTGGTGATGAAATCAGAATGGATGACGCCGCGATGCCCAATGATGCGTGTGAGAACCCCCAGGCCACCCTCGCGCCAGAAATCCTGCACCAGCGTCGGCTTGCCATGCTGAACGCGCAGCCAGCCCTCTTGCTCAAGGT
Organism: Anaerolineae bacterium; assembly: GCA_034436915.1. Lineage (GTDB taxonomy): Bacteria > Chloroflexota > Anaerolineae > Aggregatilineales > Phototrophicaceae > JALHOR01. The sequence continues at coordinate 1,509 of DAOTUR010000890.1, read as the reverse complement.
GGCGCATCGCCTCGCGCAGCGTGGGCCGCGTCACGCCCAGTTGGGCGGCCAGATCGCGCTCTGGCGGTAGGCGTGTGCCGATGGCATAGGTTCCGTCGAGGATACGCGCAATCAGGCGATGTTCAGCGGTTTCCATCGGACGAAGAGGCAGCGGCAGGGCCATAAGAATCTTTCAAAGTGGTAAGAGGTCTGACCAGTTGAAGATATTATAAGACAATCTATTTTTGTGTCAATTTGATGAGGCGAGGTTATTATCAGAAAATTATTTTTGTGGTCAAAGATAATCGTTCTCTTGTCTAAAATACTGCTGGTATGCTGACTACGGAAAAGATAATACGACGAAAAGCCATGCCCAAGATATCCATTTCCGGCGGGGCGACCCATGGGTCGCCCCTACACCAACACAATTTTACGGATCACAATGCTTCTGAATTTTTATGCCTGGGTATCAGTGGTGGTCGGTGTGCTTTTTTCGAGGATTTCAAGCAGTTCGCCAGGATTCTTGGTGGCATCCACGCCAAACTGAGCGTAACTTACGACGCCATCCGGCTCGATGATGACCGTTGAGCGCTTTGTCCCCGTCGTTGTATATTCCACACCCTTAAAGGAACCGGTGTGAGTCCCCCACACGCCATACAAATCTGAGAGCGCGTGCTCAGGATCGGCCAGCAGGGTAAAGGGCAGGTCATACTTGGTCTTGAATGCGGCCTGCGCCTCAACCGTATCCGGGCTTGCGCCGAGCACCACAACATCCACATCGCGGAAGCGTTGATAGTTATCACGGATGCTGCACGCCTGACGGGTACAGCCGGGGGTATCAGCCTGCGGATAAAAATACAATACCACGCGCTTGCCCCGCAGTGACGAGAGGATCAGCGTGTCTCCGGTATCAGTTTGAGTCGTAAAATCGGGCGCAGTCTCGCCCACTTGTGGAAAATTCATGGGTCTATCCTCAATCGTTGTTTCAATGCAAAATGAAATGTTTCTGCTCACTCGGATGATGACTGCATCGCATCTCTTACACGCCTGGGATGAGATAGAAGCGATGGTCTTTTTGTATTCTCGGCCATCATGATTAGACTTGAAACCAGTATTTTTACCTCGTGAGGTCAACGATGATTACGCACATTGTCATGATGAAGTTTAAGCCGGAACATATAGCCGATCTCCCCACCGTCCGCGAACGCCTGATGGAACTGCCCACAAAGCTGGATGTGATTCGCCATTATGAAGTGGGCCTCAATGTTCTGGCCTCGGATCGCGCCTGGGATCTGGTCATCTATTCCAAGTTTGACAGCCTGGAGACGCTGGCCGAGTATGATCAGCATCCGCTGCATCAGGAGGTGGTAGCCTATCTTCGCCCGCTACGCTCACATATTTCGTCTGTCGATTACCAGAAAAGCGCCGTAAAGCCCCTGCCTTCAGGCAGGGGGATATAAGGCGTAAAACTTGCCAAACGATCTCATGATGGCTACACTTTGACACAATTCGATCAGACAATGCGCTTCA
>DAOTUR010000889.1:0-2787 GCA_034436915.1 Anaerolineae bacterium | reverse complement strand
AACGCGGCGGTCAACATCGGACGCCGGGCGTCAGTCAGTGCGCCGTACGCGGTGTGTATGTTGGGTGCAAAACCCGTCACAACTGCAAGCCCCCGCCTTTAGGCGTGGGGTATTTGACGTTAAAGCGAGATTACCATCATCACACGGCCCTGTCGTCAAACCAAAGTTGTATTTTTTAAGGCCTTAGCCTTCGGGCAGGAGATGGCGTGCTTTGGCCTGGTTAATCGCCTGGGTGCGGCTCTTCACTGTCAGCTTGGCAAAAATTCGATTGAGATGCGTCTTGACGGTACTCACTGAGATCACCAATTTTTGAGCGATATCCCAGTTTGACAGCCCGGCGGCGACAAGGGACAACACCTCAATTTCGCGCTCAGTCAGCGGATCAAGAAGTTCGGCCAATAGCGGGGGTGTGGGGGCCGCCGCCTGGAACCGAGCACGAAGGGCCGCGCCGATGGACTCGATGGATTGATGAGGCAAAGCGGCTTGCCTGGTCATGGGGCGGCTGGATTGAAGCAGCAGCCCGGCATAATAGAGACTGTGGGCATCGCGTGCCGCATCAGCCGCTTCAGAGGCGATGAGTTGTTCTTCGGCATACTGTCGCAGTAGTTCGTGAATCGCAAATTGTCCCGTTTCCGCATCACGCCGCAGCAGCGATTTGCCGACCAATATCATCAATGTTCGGGCATCCGTGCCGCTGATGATCTGAGCAGCATGGCGCGTAAAACTCCCCCGAAAGACTGACAGGTGCTCTAATACGCTCTGCTCCAGGCTGTTCAGGAGATTCCAGGAATAATCAAATATGGCTCGGATGCTGCGCTGACGAGGCGGAACATTGCGTAGATCCGTTTGTAGGAAATCGATGCTGCTGGTGATTTCCTGCACAATATGTCGCAGGTTGAGTGTATCCACCCAGGCCGCTGCCAGAATCAGCGCCAGTGGCATGCCTTCGACCAACTGGCAAATCTGGGCGAGATCATCCAACTCCTCGGGGGCGAGTTCAAAATTGGGACGACTGCGGCGAGCACTCTGCACAAACAGCTTGACAGCGGCATATTCCTGGGCGCTCTGGATATTCGTCCAGGAGGGAACATCCAACCCTTCGAGGCGAAAAAGCGTTTCTTCCTGCAAATTCAACTTTTCACGCGAGGTTATCACAATTTTGATCTGCGGGCCTGTGTGCAGGATGGTCCCGATGAGATCGGCTTCATCTAACAAATGTTCAAAATTATCGATCACCAGAAGCATCTGCTTTGCACGGAGATATTCGAGAAGCTGCTGCTTTGGCTCTGCATCAGGTTGAAACTGCAAGTCCACGGCCTCAGCGATGGCAGGGATGATTTGCTCACCCGCACTCAAGGAGGCTAACGAGACAACATAAACACCCGACGGAAAGCGGGGCAGTTGTTTCGCCGCCACCTCAAGGGCCAGTCGTGTTTTTCCCATCCCGCCCGGGGCCACGATTGTGATGAGTCGTATGGAGGGATCTGTTAAAAGCCTGTCCATCTCGGCCAGCTCAACATCCCGCCCGATAAATGTTGTAGTCTGAGTCGGTAAATTATGTTTCCGCGGGCTGACAACCTTTGGCGGCGCTGTCTCAAAACGCGCTGGCCCTGCTGCCGTGTGACCTTCGCGCAGAATATCTTCCAGCATTGCCCCAACCTGCCGAACAGATGGAATGCGTGCCTGAGCGTCACGCGCCAACATACGATAGACAAGGTCCACGAGGGCGATTGGGGCATCGGAGCGTGCTGCTTCTAAATCGGGTACAGGTTCGGTCAAAATCGCCTGAACAACCTGTGCTACACTCGCCGCACGGAACGGTAGGCGGCCTGCCAGCATTTCAAACAGCATCACCCCAAAGGCCAAGATATCGCCGCGAGCATCCAGGATACCTCCACGAAATGCTTCTGGTGGCAGATAATCCAGTGTGCCTACAATGGCATCTGTGTCCGTGACGCGGGCTTTGCCGCTGATCCGTGCCACCCCAAAATCCGTGAGGCGCAGCACATTGTCGCTGCCAATCAGCACGTTGGCAGGCTTGAGATCACGATGCACGATGTTGAGTTTGTGAGCACGCGTAAGCGCATCGGCCAGATCCAGGGCCAGCTTGAGAATCGTCTCGACAGGCATCTGGCCCTGCTTGAGCAGCGCTGCCAAATCACCCCCAGAAACATATTCCATAACGAGATAATGATGGCCCTCTTCTTCGACAGCATCCAGCATTTTCACGATGTTGGGATGATTGAGATCGCGCAGCGCTTCGCCTTCGCGTTTGAAACGCTCGATCGTCTCCGGTTGTGCAATCTGGGTTTTGAGCTGCTTGATGGCAACAGTCTGCCCGGTGACCAGATCAAGCCCTCGATAGACCGTTCCCATGCCTCCCGCTCCAAGTTCATCCTGCAAGACATAGCGTGCGGCGATGTGTTTCTCAATCATAGGATCTCGATTTCTTGAAATCGTCAAGAAGTATTTGATCCTATATTATATGAGGATGGGGCATAAAGAGATATTGAAGAGGAGAGCCAATTCGGTACCGTTTGGGTTACCAAGCACAAACATCACCGAAAAAACTCCTGACCCATGATAACTGTGGATCACCGTACCTAAAAAAGCAGGGTTTTCGCCAAAATTTGGCACTTTGTGACCTTTTATAAGCCAAATTTAAGGGTCAAATGTAATCATTCACCTATCCATGCGACAAACGCCCTTGTAGGGGCGCGATGCATCGCGCCCACGCCAAATTCCCTACAAATCACCAGGGCACGATCCATCGTGCCCCTACAAACC
>DAOTUR010000888.1:0-15352 GCA_034436915.1 Anaerolineae bacterium | reverse complement strand
TGCCAGGCCCCAGTGCAGCGCCTCCGCAAAAGGCTGATCCTCGGAGAGGGCGACGGCCAGCCCGCCGTTAAAGGCATCGCCCGCCGCGACGGTATCCACCACGTTGACGGGAAAGGCCGCATGAGAGCCGCTGCCATCACGATCTGCCCAGTACACACCCTCGGCCCCTAATTTGATGATGACCTTGCCCATGCCCTTATCGAGGAGATGCCGCGCCGCCCGCGTCCGCTCGGCCTCAGTCGTGACGGGGAAGCCGACCAGCGTCTCAATCTCGGTCTGGTTGGGCGTGAGTACGTCGATCAACGCATACAGCGCATCGGTCAGAGGCTGCGTGGGCGCGGGATCAAGCATTACACACACGCCGAGGTCATGGGCTTTCTGCGCCATTGCGATCACGGTGGTCATCGGGATTTCAAGCTGGAGCAAGAGAATTTTAGCCTGTGCGAGGAGCGCATCTACATTGGGATGCGTGTCCATCGTCAGGCACTCATTGGCCCCCGGAACAACGATGATGGTATTTTCGCCCTGGTCATTGACGGTAATCAGGGCTACGCCGGAGGCCGTTTGATCCAGCGTCATGACCGCGTGCGTATCGACGCCCGCCTGATCCAGGCCGTGCCGCAGCGCCGCGCCAAAATCATCATCGCCCAGGCAGCCAATCATCCGCGTCTCTGCACCGAGCAGAGCGCACGCCACCGCCTGATTTGCGCCCTTGCCGCCGGGATTGGTGATGAATGTCGAGCCAAGCCGCGTTTCACCAGGCGCGAGAAAGCGCGGCGTGTGTACCACAAGATCCATATTGATGCTGCCACACACAACAATCACGCGAGAGACCCCTTATCTTGAAGCCGCAGGCTGTACGCGAACAAAGTCAGCGCTCAGACAGCCCTCTTCACAAATGAGCGCAACTCCTCCCTGCATGAGAGGCCGATGCACATCATGAACATCAAACACAGGCACGGCATTGATGAAGGCGCGGATGTGCGTCCCAACGACTTCCAGTGCCAGAGTATACACCCGCCCCAACTCCCAGGCCTAGTCTGTCTCGCCCAGTATAACAGGTGTATCGAGGCATTTTGTGACACTCCACCACATCTAAAGACGTGGTGGAGTGTCACAATCATCAAGGATTTCTGAAATATCATCATCCGCCACCAGCAGCGGCACATCGAGTGTGTGATTGACATAGCCGCGAATCTCGCTCAGTTGGGCGCTGATCTGCTCATACGACCAGTTCTCAAAAGGCCGCCCCAGGTAGACGCCGATGATCTTGCCCAACACGCCTGCATATACCCGTTCACCGTAATCTGCGGGAATCAAGGTTCACATGCCTTTGCTTATGATCCATCAAAATATCATACGAGTATTCGCGCCACAATCAGGCTATTGTATCACGTTCACACCAGCGAATCAGGCGGCTCAACTCGTAGGTGCGGCGGGCCATGTCCTGGATGCTGACCTGTCCAAACTCAGCCACACAGGTACGCAGCGTATCATTCAATGGGGCGATCCATTTTTGCGGCAGGGCGGCAGCGCCCAGCATCAGCCCCACCACCGAACCAGCGGTTGCGCCGTTGCAATCAGTATCGTAGCCCATTTGCACAGCCGTCGTAATTGTTCGTTCGTAGAGGGTGGCCGGGTCATCCGTGCCATCGCCCCAGCCGTAGAGCAGGGCCGCCGCGACACAGCAGGCATTGTTGATCGTGCCTGCGAAGCCATATTGATCATAATGCTCCCAGATGCGTTTGGCTGTGACGCGCCAATCCCCATCACTCTGCACCCAATCCATCGTGCGCTGAATCGCCTCGGCAAATCTCGACTGCTGCGGAACCTGGGCCAATCCCGCCTGGATAACGGTCTTCATATCGAGCAGGGTGAAGGCAGCGGCGTTCATCGCGCTCACCCACATTGCCCCATACACGCCGCTCTGACGATGCGTCAGATAGGCATCGCGCCAGGCAAATTCGGCAGCCATCTGCGGGTTGTCGGGGCATACATAGCCGTATACATCCGTGCGAATTTGTGCGCCGATCCATTCCAGGCCCGGATTGAGATAATGTGTGACCTCTTCCAGATCGATATCATGCGGCGTGTGCTCCCCAATCGCCGTTGCCAGATTGAGATAGACGACGTGCTCCGGCCCCCATGTCCACATGAAGGGGATCGATTCCAGCCAGTTCATGCCGACATCCAGCGTCGTAAACTGCATCCCGCGCTTCTCCAGCAGCTTGACCGCCAGACACATGTAATTGAGATCGTCATCTTCCTGGGCATAGCGCACATAGCCGCGCATACTCGGCACACAGTCGCGCCGTAACGGACGTTCATTGCGCGACTGCGACGGGACATAATCATTCAAGGGCAGCGCATTGGCCCCGGCCAGATACGATTGAATCTGATCCGGCGTAAGGCCCACTTCAAACGGCTTGCCCAGGATACAGCCCGCAATCCGCCCTAACCATGCGCCGTAAATCTTCTGGCGGATTTCATCCTCCGCCAGATAAAAATCGGGCAGGCTGACCTGCGGCGGACGCTGCGCCCGAATGCCCGCCAGATCGGACGCCTCCTGATAAGCCCAATCCGCCCGCAGCGGCAGATGTCTGAGGCTGTCATGCAGGCCCATCAGCGCGTTATAGTCGGTAGAGACGGTCTGCCACGACTCCTTCAGGCCGTTCAGCTCATACCCCTGGAGCGTGCGAACATCAATTTCCTGGCGAATTCGTTCTGCAATCACATCTAAAGTCAGGCGCATCCTATTTTGATCCTTCAGTTATTGCGACTTAAGCAAATCGGTCAATCGTAAGCTGGAATGATGTGCTGAGCGCCTGGGCTGCGGCGTGCTGCGTCTGCCCGTTGAGGCGCAGAGACAGCGGCGTTCCCTCTGCTGCCCCGCTGACGGACACCTGCCCCTGCTGGCCTGTGGCATCTACGGTCAATTCCGCGCTAATACGGCCAAACGCGGTTGGGAAATGACGAAAGTCAATCCGCGCATTCGGGATCAGCCATGACGTAGGCACGCCCGCAAACAGCAGCAGCCCGCCCGCCCATTCTTCGACCAGGACAGCCCGCTGCAATAGCCACAATTCCGCCTGTGACCAGCCGTGCGGCGTAATGCTATCAAATTTGTGGCAGCCGCGCAGTTGATTGATGAGCGTCACGCCGTACACCGCATTCTCAGTGCCAACCCCGTCGCCGCCTTCGCGCAGACCATACAAGCCCGGCAGATCGGCATGGCGCAGGCGATAATCAAGTACCTGCCACACGAGATCAATCTCGCCCATCAGCAGCGCGTTGTGCGCCTGGGCCAGCTCAAAATACAACCAGTATGGCTCCGGCACAAACTGCCCGTGTTTGACGCGGTTCTGGCCCCACCAGCGCATAAAATGCTGATGCACCTGCTCAACCGCATGACTCCAGGCATTGGTCGGCCAGAGCAGGCTGTTGACCGTTCGCTCCTGTGTAAAGAGGTCGGGGTGCTGCGTGATGAACTGAGTAAACGCCTGCTGTAACGCCTCGCGCTCGTCCTCGTAACGCACCGTATCCTCAGTAAAATTGAGTTCATGCGCTGCAAAGGCCGCCTCCTGCAAACCGCACAGCGCCCAATGATTCACCCAACCGAGCGCATAACTCACGCCATGATCCATCGATCCCATGATGATGCCATCCTGGGCGGCGAGGCAGATAACACCTGCGGCCCGCTCGGCATGGGTGAAGGCCAGCACCGGGGTATCCGTCGTGATCTGGATGGGCTGCTCGGTGCGCCGCATCCGAAATAACCAATCACACTTGCGCTGAATGGCAGGATAGACATGCCGCAGCCAGGCTTTGTCCTGCGTCAGCCGATAATGCTGCACCAAAGCCCAGATGCCCTGTCCAGGAGCATCGCCCTCCGCGCCAAACCCGCCAAAAAAATCATTGCGCGAGCAGTATTCCGTCATGCCTCTGGCGGCCTCGTGCAATCCCACCAGATCGAGACAGCGAATGATATAAACGCTGTCTCGCAGCCAGGGCAGCGGATAGCTGAGCGGCGCAATCCGCGCCTGATCGCCCACGCTGGCCGTGAGCATGTGCTGCACGCCTGCAAAAAAGGCATTGCGAAAGTCAGCATCCGGCACGCTGATCTCCAGCGTATGGAGCCGTGTACGCCACGCCTGCACATGCTGGGCGCGGCGGCTGTCAAAGTCCGCGAGGCGCACAAGCGCCCGCGAGGGCATTTCGCGGGCCAGATTACCGTAGGTGTGCAGCGGGCATTCCATGCGGAGACGCCACTGCTGTCCCTGGGCCAGGGTGATATCGAAGCGGGCCAACCCGAAGCACCAGCCGTCTTTGTCTTCGGCCAGCGGTGAGAGCGGCGTCTCGCCATGCAGCGCCAGCGTCGAGGGATCGCCCACCCCGCAGCCGATGCCGCTGGCCGCCTGATCGAAGGCCAATAAGGGCAGATCATCCTGGCGATGCTGGAAGCTGTGACGATCCTGTGCCACCTGTAAATCGGCCAACGGGCCGCCCGCAGGCCCCAGCGAACGCAGTGCGATGAAGACCTGCACCTCCACGCTGACTGTGTCTGTGTTTGTCAGGTCAAGGGCGGCGCACACGGACTCAGTGCGCTCCTGGGCTGTGCCATCCTGGAACACTTCATGATGGATAGCGAGTGCCTCAAAGCGGCTGTCACAGTGGATGAGCGGCAGATAGCCATCTTCATAGCGCCACTGGAGGGCCGTGAGCGGGGCAGTTTCCGTGGCGAAGAATTGGCCTGTATCAGGTCGTCGCAGCCACCACGTCACCCCAAATGTCCGCATCCCCGGCGAGAAGACGTTGCCCGGTTCGAGCGTCGTCTTGGTGGCTTCGGGTGCGCCCGGCTCACCGATGAACACACGCAGATCGGAGCGGGGCGCAATCCACTCCGGGTGTTGTGCCAATATTTGTAGGGTATCAAAGGAGGCCATTGAGAGTATTTCCAGTTGAGAGCGAAGATCGGGAGAGGAGACGGTTGCCTCCCCTCCCTGGATATGAAAGGTTACTTGGCGGACATACTGTCGAGCAGGGCGCTCATCTCCTGGGTGGCGTCAGCACCACCGAGGGCATTCCAGTCAATCACGAATTGATCGAACAACGAAGCGGCTTCTTCGGCTGACCCCGACTGCACGATTTGCAGGAAGGTACGATTCATGAGTTCCGCGCCTGTGGCCTGGAAATCCGTCCAGAGCGGGCTGGCGATCAGCGTGCCATGAATGGGCATTTCATACTTTCTCATGTTCACCCACATCGCGGCATACCAGTCCTTGAAAGCTTGATCCTTGCCATACAGCAGCGAGAAATCCTGCCATGTCTGCGGAACCCAGCTCACGAGAGTCGTGCCAAGCGGGTGAGCGCCTGTGTCGCCGGCTTCACTCGGAAAACCATGCTCGCTGCGGGCGGGCAGCAGTGTGATCCCGTTGCTGTCTTCGGTGTAATCGATGTCTTTGATGCCCAACGCCGTCAGCTTGAGGCCCTCTTCGCTCGCCAGATAATTCAGGACGCGGGCGGCGGCCACAGGCTGCTTGGAATTCATGATGAAGCTCAGGCCCCAGAACGACACTTCGCCGCCTGTGTAGCCGCGTGCCTCGCTGCCATCGGTGGGCGCGGGCAGAACCCATTCTTTGAAATCGGGGTTCACGAGCGTCATATCATTCTGGATGCGCCCGATATGACCGCCGCCGTTCCAGATGGTGGAGCAGGCTTTGCCTGACACATACGCCGCCCGCGACTCGTCACCGGTAATTTCCCAGGCCGCCAGATTCACGAGGCCCTTTGATACCATCTCACGGAACTTGAGCAGCGCATCCTTCATCCCCGGTTGAACCGCCCAATGGCCCCATCCGCTATCGGTCTTGACCCAACCCGCTGTCGGGAGGCCATGTGCGCCTGCGAAGGGTGCGAGAGCGCCCACAATTCCATTCTGCCCGGAGAAGGTCACACCGATGAGGCCGTCATTCTTGCAGGCTTCAAGGTAGGAAAAATATTCGTCGATGGTTTCCGGCGCGGCCATGCCGTACTTGTCGAGCAGGTCTTTGCGAAGATGGATCGGGTTGCCTGCGGCGGGGCCGGAGTCCCAGAAGTTAGGCACGCCGTAGATCTGATCGCTAAATTTGAGGGAGGTCAGCGGCTCATTCTTGGGATCGGCATAATATGCCATGATATTCGGGGCACCAGCCGCCACATCGCCTTCTAACGGCACGAGCACGCCATCGCGCACCCACTGGTTAAGCAGGGAGATGTTGCCATGATCGACCACGCCGATGATATCGGGCATATCGCCGCTGGCAATCGCCGCATTGATTTGATCGGTATAGACATCCCAACCGATTTTCACCATCTCAATATCGGTGTTGGTGGCCGCTTCGACCTGGGCCAGAATCGGATCCGTATTCCAATCTTTCACGCTGCCATTGTCGCCAGGCGACCAGATCACCACTTTGTCAGGCGCAGACTGCGCCACGACCTGCGATGCCAGGGAGAGAAGAGCTACCGCTGCTGCCACCGTAAACTGCTGCATCAATGTCTTTTTCATTTTTTTCCTCACTGATCGGTCATAAAAACATTCGGTCTGACAATTTTTTGCGCGATTGGTTATCGGCCCCTCCTTTCTGAGCGGCAGCGGGCATGGGTTAGCCCTTCACCGAACCGAGTAAAATACCTTTCACCACATAGCGCTGGAGGAACGGATAAATCACCAGCACGGGAATAATCAAGAGGGCGGCAATGGCGGCAATGTACGACTGAGAGGCCAACTGCATCCCCTGGCCGATGCCCTGCAAAACCTGACGGTTGTTGACCATGTTTTGCAAAATCACACTGGCAGGATGCAGGTCTGCCTGCACCACGATGCTCGGCCAGAAATAGTCATTCCAGTGACCGACGCCATAGAGCATCGCCAGCGTTGCGATGATGGGGGTGGACGTGGGCACAATCACACGCAGGAAGACCCCCAACTGTGTCGCGCCGTCAATAATGGCCGACTCAATCAGTTCTTGCGGATATTCCATAAAGAATGTCCGCGTAATGATGAGCAGGAATGGCGACACCAGCCCCGGTAGGATCAACGCCCAGAAGGTATTGAGCAGCCCCAGCCCGCGAATATTCAGATAGGCCGGGATCAGGCCGCCGTTGACGAAGATCGGGATGATGAACAGCGCGGTCAGCAGCCGCCCGTACTTGAGCTGTGGCCGCGACAGGGCATAGCCCGCCATGATCGTGATCAGGACATTGAGTACCGTGCCCACAAGGGTCTTGGCGATGGAAATCTGAAAGGCGTGAACCAAGCGCCCATCCTGCAAAATCTGTTCAAAATACAGCGTTGTAAAGCCCGACGGAAAGGCATGGACGGCCTGCTTGACATACTCGTCATACGGCATAATGGCAAGCGACAAGACATAGAAAAAAGGATAGGCCATGATGACGAAGACCAGCAGCAGGATGCAGTAGATCATGAATTTGGGGAGTGAAAAGCGTTTTTCCCAGGCCATTTGCGTCTCCTACAAGCCCTGACGGCTGAAACGTCGGACTGAATAATTGACCGACAGGACGAGGATGACGCTGATGATGCCCTGCAACAGCCCAACCGCCGTTGCCATGCCGTATTTGCTCTGGGAGAGCGCCAAGCGCAGCGTAAACGTCTCCAGGATATCGCCTGTGGAATAGACCGACGTGTTATACATCACGTAAATCTGCTCAAAACCGCCCTGGATAATCCATCCCACCGACAAGATGAACACCGTCGCCATCGTAGGACGAATCGCGGGCAGAGTGACATACAGCGTCTGCTGCCAGCGGTTGGCCCCATCGATCATCGCCACTTCATACAGCGTCGGGTCAATCCCTGACATTGAGGCCAGATACAGGACAGCGCCAAAGCCCCAGTATTTCCAGGTGTCCTGAAAGATAATCACGAGGGGAAATTTTTGAGGATCAGAGAGAAAAATAACCGGATCAGCGTGGAACAGCGTTTGCAGAATCTCGTTTACCAGGCCATCCGGCGCTAAAAGATTGCGAAACATCGTGCCGATGACGACCCATGACAGGAAGTAGGGCAAAATGGTGGCCGTCTGCACCAGGCGCTTAAACCATCCCAGGCGAATTTCATTCAGCAGGAGAGAGAGGATGATGGCGGCAGGAAACCCGACGATCAATTTCATCAGATTGATATAGAGGGTGTTTCGCAGCGCCGTTGCAAAAAAAGGATTCTGAAAGACGAGCTGGAAATTTCCCAACCCTACCCATTTACTGCCCGCGATACCTTTGACCGCCGAATAATCTAAAAAGGCGACCAGCAGTCCTGACAGCGGCACATAGCTAAAGATGATAATGGCGAGGAGGGCGGGCAGCGCCATGAGGTAGAGCGGCCAATTTCTTGAGAGTTCTTTGATCAGAGGAAGACGGGACAGAGGCCATGTCCTGGCCTGTTTGCGGTTGTCGTTCAGCGCAAGATTTGAAAGGGATGACAGTGTGGGTTCATTTTTCATTGTTATGACGTCAACCATTTTTATCAAAGAATTTTTAATCTCTCTTGCATTGTAGCGTGGCTTTCAAAACACGATATCGCTTTTGTTCACCCGTTGATTGACTTTTCTTCATCTCTATCAGAAATTAAGACGGGACATAATACGGGTCTGGTAGAGGGCTTTTTTGGATTGTTCGCCTCTCCCTCGCCACGTATCTATTCAGGTATCCATGCGACAAAGGCCCTTGTAGGGGCGCGATCTAAACCTTCGGTGGCTTCGCTCGCGCCCGATGATTTGTAGGGGATTCAACGTGGGCAGGATGTATCCTGCCAGCGACAAGTTAAACGATAACACGAGCACAAGGGGATCGCGCAGCGGCATGACCCAGTTGGTGTTCTCCTGGATCATCGCGTCTCCAATTGCTCTACTTCCCGCCCCCTTTTCCACAGCTTAACCCATTTAGGAAGTTGTTTGGAAAACCGCACGCCAGATTGGTTTGCGGCGTGGTTATCTCAAATAAGAAAATGGGGGGTTGCTTGCTTCTCTCACATAGCGGCTTAACCGAACATGTGTCGTCCGTGTGATAGCCTCAGCAGGCCGTTTTACAGCAGGCATTCCGCCATAAAGCGTATTGTCTCCACATCCGGCAGTTGCAGATTCATCGTGGTCACATCGCTGTTGAGCCACAACTGCAAACGATCCTTGATGCGGGCTTTTGACCCCACCAGCGCCACAGCATCCACCAGATCATTCGGCACAGCAGCGACGGCCTCAAATTTGCGCCCCTCAAGATATAACCCCTGGATGGTATCTGCTGCCTCTTCAAAACCGTAGCGTCGCACCAGATCGTTGTAAAAATTCTTGTCCTTCGCCCCCATGCCGCCAATATACAGCGCCAGCATCGGCTTGAGCTGGTTGTAGGCCATATCGAGATCATCTTCGATGATGACGGAGACGGCCGGCGCAATATCGAAGACCTCGCCTGTCTTGCCCGCCTTCGCAAAGCCTGCATCGATATACTGCTTGTAGCTCACGGCATAACGCTCTGGCGCAAAGAACACGGGCAACCAGCCATCGGAGATTTCCGCCGTGAGTTCAACATTTTTCGGGCCAATCGAGGCAATATAGATCGGGATATCGGGGCGGCCATGCAGAATGCTCTTGAGCGGCTTGCCCAATCCCGTCGCATCGGCTCCCGCATAGGGAATCTCATAGTGCGATCCATGATGTTCCAGCGCGTGCTCGCGGGCGAAGATCGTCCGCAAAATCTCGACATACTCCCGCGTCTTGCCGAGCGGCTTGCCATAGGCGACACCGTGCCAGCCCTCCACCACCTGCGGCCCGCTCAGGCCCAGGCCCAGGATCATACGTCCGTTGGACAGCGCATCGAGTGTCTGGGCGGTCATGGCAGTCATGGTGGGCGTGCGGGCGGGCATCTGCAAAATCGCTGTCCCCAGATGAATATTTTTGGTCAGTGCGCCGAGCCACGCCAGCGGCGAGATTGCATCGCTGCCATACGCCTCCGATGTCCACACGACATGATAGCCCAGACGATCCGCCTCCTGCACCAGATCAATCGGGAGTTCCATCGTCTTGCCAGAATAACCAAGTAATAAGCCGAGCCGCATTAAAGCCTCTTTTCCACAAAAAATCAAATGTTGATTCGATTATAGCGCGAAAGCGAAAGGAGGTGAAAATATTGAGGGAAAAACGAAGATTAAGCTCTTTTATAGATTTGTAATATATACTCAGATCATCAAAGTCTCAGGAGGCCATTGTGAACCTGCTTGAAAATCCTCATGTCTTGCGTTTGTGGATTGTGCCGTTTGTCCTCTTCAATATCTGGTTGTCGTATTTTCTCTACAGCAATTTCAGCAATCCACTGACGCTGTTTCCTGCCCTCACAAGCATCGGTTGGGCGATTCTGGTATGGCGAGAGGCCAAACGCTTGGATGAGGTCTATGGCAAGCCGAAAAACTCGTAGAATTGACGAAGAAAAAACTGCTGTCTGTTAAAGATGATTCAAAAAGCACACCGTGTTCAGGCGCTGGCAGCGTGGCGTTCTGCCCCTACAAACCCGCGATTCTCGTAGATAACCAATGGTGCAAGTCGTAAATTTCATATGGGATTGGCGTAGGGGCGCGATGCATCGCGCCCCTACAAAAATGCTTTGGCCCTTTAAAAATTCCTTGCCATCAAAAATTGAGCCTCAGAATTTGATTTTTCGTGCCAAAATGATCGCAAAATCGAGACATGCACCATTGGTTAGATAGGTGAATGATTACTCCATAAGGGGCAAAGTAGAGCAGGAGGGGCAATGAGTCTGGATGATCATTTGTGAACCCAGAATTTAACGCGATTGCTCTGAGAGTCATCATCCTATCACTTGACAAGACCTGAAAAAAACATTACATTTAGACCAATCTAAATTAGATAAGTCTAAATGGTGACTATGAGCCAACAAAATCATTTCTACGATAGTAAGAAATGGCCGATATTGGGGCGGTTTCTCATCGCTCTTGTCTGCTCATGTGGGCTGATGCCTGTGGCAGCGCAAGTCCAGGAGCCGCTGCACATCGTCGCCACCACTACTCAAGCGTTTGATCTTGTGACGATTCTGACGCACGGGCTGCCAGCAGGCACAGTTGAGATGACCGGGCTGATGGGAGCCGGGGTTGATCCGCATCTGTACAAGCCCACTGAATCCGATATCAATGCCATGTATCAGGCTGATCTGCTGGTTTACAGTGGGCTGCACCTCGAAGGTCAGTTTGATGAGATCTTCAATGCCCTGGGCGAGCGCGGCGTGACCATCGTGCGGATGACCGAGCCTGTCGAAGTCGGCGGCTTCGTCGATTTTCTGCCGCAGAAAGACCCCTCGATCAAACCCGTGCATGACCCGCATTACTGGTTTGATCCGCGCAACTGGCAGTTGTCTGCTGAATATCTGGGCGAACAATTGGGCAAGCGCGATCCTGTCCATGCTGATCTGTATCACCAGAATGCCAGTGCCTATGTCGCTCAGTTGGATTTGGTCTATCACTGGGCCTATGAAGCAATGCAGAGCGTCCCCGCTGAACAGCGTTATCTCGTCACCTCACACGATGCCTTCCAGTATTTTGGTGGGGCGCTGGGGTGGGAGATGATTTCGGTGCAGGGCATCAGCACCGTGCAGGAGGCCGGCGTGGGCGATATTCAGAGCGTGGTGGATTTCGTCGTCAATCATCAGATTCCGGTGATGTTCGTTGAGAGCAGCGTACCGCCCAATACGATCAATGCCGTGCGCGAAGCCGTGCAATCGCAGGGCAGCGAAGTCACTACCGGGGTACGCGGCCTGTATTCCGATGCGATGGGCAGCACAGGAACGTTCGGCGGCACATACATTGGCATGTACAGCGAGAACATTTATACGATTTTGCAATCGTATGCCAAACAGGGCGTCAAGGTCATCATCCCGCCCTACCCGTCGGATTTGCAACCGCAGCCGCCCGCCGATCTCATCAAGCAGCCTTAATTCCAAAGGACGATTTCATGCCGCATCATAAGACACCTCTCGCACTGGAAATCCATGATTTGACAGTCGCGTATCAAAGCAAGCCCGTCGTGTGGGACGTTGATCTCTCGGTCTCAGAAGGCGTGCTCCTCGCCATCGTTGGGCCAAACGGCGCAGGCAAATCGACTCTCATCAAAGCCGCCCTCGGCCTGATCCCGCGTGCCTCCGGCGATGTGGAATTTTTCGGCACATCCTATGCCCAGGCGCGGGATAAAGTCGGCTATGTGCCACAGCGCGGCAGCGTCGATTGGGATTTCCCGACCAACACGCTCGATGTGGTCATGATGGGACTGTATGGACAGCTTGGCTGGTTCAAGCGGCCCGGCAAACGCGAACGCGAGATTGCTATGCACGCGCTGCAACAGGTCGGGATGCAGGATTTCGCCACGCGGCAGATCAGCCAGCTCTCCGGCGGGCAGCAGCAGCGCACCTTCCTGGCCCGCGCTCTAGTACAGGATGCCCAACTTTATTTCATGGATGAGCCGTTTGCTGCCGTCGATGCGGTGACGGAACGAGCGATTGTGACCCTGCTGCAAGACCTGCGGGCCAAAGGCAAAACCGCTATCGTCGTGCATCATGATCTCCAGACCGTGCCCGAATATTTTGATCAAGTAGCGCTGCTGAACAAGCAGTTGATCGCAGCGGGGCCGGTTGCGACGACCTTTACACCGGAGAATTTGCGTCAGACCTACGGCGGGCGCGTGTCATTTCTGGCGGACGGAGCGCAAGTTGTCGGCATGGATTAGGGCTTTGAATCGCAGATCAACACACAGAGGACACAGAGCATGACATCCGCAGACAGACGCACCTGGCTCATCATCCTGGGATTGGCGATTGCCCTCCTGTTGTGCATCCCCTTGAGCCAAATCATCTTTCATATCAATTACAATCACACGCTGACGGTGGTCGCGTTGGGCGGGGCGGCATTGGGCATTCTGGCGAGCGTGATTGGCTGCTTTGCCGTCCTGCGCCATGAGAGCCTGCTGGGAGATGCCCTGTCGCACGCGGCGCTGCCAGGAGTCGCCATCGCTTTCCTCATTGCAGGCCGCCAGATTGTGGCGCTGCTCATCGGGGCGGCCATCGCCAGTTGGTTGGGCACACAGTTTGCGCTGGCGATCACGCGCACCACGCGCATCAAGCAGGACACGGCGCTTGGCATTGTCCTCACGGGCTGGTTTGCGATGGGGCTGGCGCTTCTGTCGTATATCCAGAGCCGCGCCGATGCAAGTCAGGCCGGATTGGACAAATTTATCTTTGGGCAGGCGGCAGCGATGGTGCAGAGCGATGTTGAAGTAATCGCTATCGCGGCCCTCATCGCGTTTGTGCTGCTGGCGCTGTTCTGGAAAGAGTTGAAACTCATCACGTTTGATCGTGAATTTGCCCAGGCCAACGGCGTCCGTGTGCGGGCGCTTGATCTGCTCCTGAGCACGCTGCTGGTGCTGACAATTGTCGTCGGCTTGCAGTTGGCGGGCGTGATTCTCATGGTCGGCCTGCTGATTGCGCCCGCTGTGGCCGCCCGCCAATGGACGCACCAATTGGGCCAGATGGTGGTTCTCGCGGCGGTCTTTGGCGCGTTTGCCGGGGGCAGCGGCGCAATCATCAGCGGCCTGGATGTTGCGCTGCCAACAGGCCCGCTCATGATCGTGATGGCCTCGATGATCGTGTTTTTCTCACTGGCGTTTGCACCGGGGCGCGGCCTCGTCTGGCAAAAGTGGCAGCAGTGGCGCACACGGCTCTCACTCACGCAGGGGCAGCCCATCGCCGCGCAGCCCCAATCGGAGATGTAACCTATGTATCCTCTTGAGCACATCATCCTGCAATTCTTGCAGGTCTTCTTCAGCCAGGATGCCATCAACGGCGTGCTCGGCCATCCACAAACCGTCGCGATCATGGTCGGCGGTCTGATCGCGCTGGCCGGAGCGCTGCCGGGGACGTTCCTGCTGCTGCGCGGCATGTCGCTCACCACCGATGCCATCAGCCATACCGTGCTTCTGGGCATCGTCGTGGCCTTCATCGTCCTGGCGGCCTTGAGCGGCACAACGCCCGATCTGTCATCGCCGCTGCTCATCATGGGGGCCGCCGGAGCCGGGGTTGTGACCGTCATCCTGACCGAAATGCTCTATCGCTCCGGCCTTGTACGGCAGGATGCGGCACTGGGGCTGGCGTTCCCGCTGCTGTTTGCCATCTCGATCATCCTCGTGTCACGCTACATTAGCAATGTGCATCTCGATATCGACTCGGTCATGATTGGGGAGATTGGAGTGGCCTGGACGGACACGACGAGCCACTGTTTCGCCCACTGCGAGTCCGTGACGATCACGTCCGACGATGCCCGCGCTGTCGTGAAGCGCGAGTGCAGCAATTGTGTGAGTGAGAATCTCTATCCGCGTGATGCGCGGGCGGTGTTTGAAAATCTCTGTGATAACTGCCGCACCTACACCCCTGGTGAAGCGTGGAGCAGAGGCTACAGCACGCAAAAGCCCGAACTCATCTTCTTCCCGAAATCGCTGACGATTATGGGCGTCCTGACGCTCGTAACTGTCCTGTTCGTTACGATCTTCTATAAAGAACTCAAGCTTGCGACCTTCGACAATGGGCTGGCGGCGTCGCTCGGCTTACGGCCCGGTGCGCTGCACTATGCCCTGATGACGCTCGTGAGTCTGGTGGCAGTGGGGGCCTTCAATGCTGTCGGGTCGATCCTGGTAGTAGCGTTCTTCATCATTCCAGCGGCGGCGGCGTATTTGCTGACAGATCGCCTGTCGCGGATGCTGATGATTGCACCCGTGATTGGCATCCTGGGGGCGATCACGGGCTATGACCTGTCACGAGGCAGCGTGCTCGGCCTGTTTCAGATGTCGGATATCCTGAAACAACTTGATGGCCCGCTGCATCTCAAGGGTTATACCACCTGGAACGTGTCGATCTCAGCGTCGATGGTCATCATGCTGCTGATTTTGTTCATCATCGCGTGGGTGCTGTCGCCGCGCTACGGCCTGATTGCGCTGGCGGTGCGGCGCTGGCAGCAGAGCCGCCAATTCGCGGATATCCTCATCCTGGGCCACATCTCCCACCATGAAGGCACGCCCGAAGCGCCGGAGGAACTGAATGCCGCCACGCTGTATGAGCATTTCCACTGGTCAAAGCGGGCCATGCAGTGGTCACTGGCGCGGCTGCGGGCGCTGCGTCTGGTGCAGATCGAGCAGGAGCAGGTCGTGCTCACGGAGCGCGGGCGCGAGCATTTGATGAATTTCCGTCAGGAGATGGGCGTGCGCTAAGGACGCGTTTGAAAATAAAGCCGTAGAATAGAGAAGGACAAAAGAAA
>DAOTUR010000887.1:0-4438 GCA_034436915.1 Anaerolineae bacterium | reverse complement strand
AGCGTGAGAATTGGGGTATCAGGTGCTATGCTCTTGAGCATGTGGAGGGTAACAATACCCGTCGGCGGTCAGCGCGTCCGCCGCAAAGTGCAGATGCGCCTGCGAACCAAAATCCGTCTATATGAGAAGTTCAAGCAGCGGTGCAGGTCATAACACCTTGACCGACCAAGAGAAGCGGTGCAGGCCCAACTGTGCCGCTTTTTGTTTGCTTATTCGTTAGTCAGATCACACCCCGTACCCTATAATGGAAGGTAGGTTTATTTCGATTGAGAATGCCATGTCAGATACGATTGCCAACCCGAACCCATCACACTGGAATGCCCTGAGAAAAATTGTTAAACGACTCCCCGCGAACCTTACCTATTATGGTTCTGCTCTCGGTGCGATAGTTTTGGCAGGTGGGGGACAACTTCCGCCCGGATTAGAGTTCGTCGCAGGCAGCATTGGTGGAAATATGCTGTCTAACATGATCTCTGACATTCTCAAAGATGAAGACCTGCTCGATGATGAGATACGGCAGCGTGCGGAAGATGCTATCACCCAAAGCGATATTGCCAATCTGCTGACTAAGCAGGATTTCTTGCAGGGGTATGCACGGCTCATACAGCGACTTGGTGCTCAAAAAAACATCAGCCAGGATATTCTTGATGAACTGCAAACCGGATTCCGCAAAGTGGCGACAGCAGATCAGGTTGAGGAACTTAAGCGCCTGATTTTACAATTGATGAAACAGTCCCCTGAGGTGGTAACAAGAAAAGCACACCTCTTCATTTCCTATGCCCGTAAAGACGATGAACCATTTGTCGAGCGCCTGTATCACGATCTCAAGGATGAATTCGACATCTGGTGGGATCGTGAAACGATGTCCAATCGTGGCAAGACGTTCTTACAGGAAATCCGCGACGCTATTGACTGGTCGGATCGTCTGCTGCTGGTAGCAGGTCCGCGTGCATTTACATCCGATTACGTGCGAGATGAGTGGCAGTACGCCTACGAGACTTATAAAGGAATCAACATCGCGCTCCGTCTGGGTGATTATGCCAATTTCCCCGCCCAATTGAGTGGGTTTGATGCGCCCGACTTTCGCAGCGATGCGGACTATGACGAACGACTGGTAACACTCAGGCGGCAGTTGGCAGAACCCGTCACGCCAATCGGGGCATTTCACAATGTTCCAGCACTGCCACCTCATTTCCTGAACCGCCCCAATGCGCTGGATACCTTACGTGAACTCGTGATTGCCGATGTGGATAAGCCAACGCTCATCAGTGCAGAGAAGCGAACAACCGCTGTTGAGGGCATGGGTGGTATCGGCAAGAGTGTACTGGCAGCGGCATTCGCCCATGATCGTAAGGTGCGTTTTTCCTTTCCAGATGGTATCGTGTGGCTGACTGCTGGGCGCGACGCGAAGCTGTATGAGCTGTATCGCGCTGTTGGTGTAGCACTTAACGATGACCTAAGTAATTATCCCGATGAAACCACCGCCCGCCAGAACGCACAAAAGGCACTCACTGGTAAGAAATGCCTGCTGATCTTGGACGACGTGTGGGAGCTTCCAGTTGGACGCGCCTTTCGTGACCTGATTTCAGGCACAGTGACGCGGCTGCTCATCACCACCCGCAACCTGCAAATCAATGACCTGCTGAATGCCAACGAATACCGTCTGAACCTGATTGATAGGTCGCAGGCAGCGGATTATCTACGAAATTGGGTAGGTGACGATCCGAAACTAGAGGAAATAGCAGAAAAGCTCGGCTACCTCTTTCTCGCGCTGAAACTGGCAGGGGCGCGAATGAAGAAAGATAACCTCAGTGGGGCAGACTACTTACGTACCTTTGACCGTGTTTCGCGGATGAAGATTGACCGGAACGCGACTAACCGCGATGACAGTTTGGAAGTCAGCATCACGCTGAGTGTAGACGCGGCGTTCGTAGGCATTGAAGATGATAAATTGCTCTATCACACCTTCGGCATCTTTAGGGAAGACAATCCCATCCCACAGCAGACCATCCTCCAATTATGGCGGCATCTGCGTCCAGATGCGGATGAGTTTGACCTGTTGGAAACACTGAATGCGCTGGTCGATCTGGCGCTGGTAGAGCGTCATGAAGATAGGATGCTTACACTACATGATCTGCTGCACAGCTATACCCGCGAGAAGTTAGGCAATCGCTACGTGCAAACGCATCAAGATTTACTGGCAGTATACCGAAGAACTCAAAATGGGGAAGGGTGGCACACTGCTAGGGACGACGGATATTTATATGAAAACCTAGTATTTCATCTTGACCAAGTAGGTGGCGAAACTGAGAAATCGGAATTATCTAGACTCTTTGATGACGACCAATGGATGCACAAGCGACTAAAAGCCATTTACGCCCCACAACCATACATCGCTGACTTAATGACAGCATGGAAATGGGCGGAGAACGAGGCTAAAGCCGAGATTGCAGCAAATGAAGTCATGAAGCACTATGCTCGTTGTTACCATTATGCGTTGATTCGCGCATCAATCAATTCTTTTGCAGCTAACTATGAACCCTATGATGTGGCAGCGGCAGTGTTAAAAGGATTATGGACACCTGATGATGCCTTGGCAGTTATTGATTTTGTGCCGAACGTAGAAAAGCGCCTAATGTTCTTTATAGCACTCTTGGAAACAAACAAGCTTTCTGAGGCACAGCGGCTTTCAATTGAACCCAAAATCTACGATGCGGCTCAAAATATCAAAGATGAAGGTTATCGTATCAAATTACTTGTCGGTGTGGCTCCCTACTTAAGCGTTGAATTTAAAACAGGTGCCTTAAACGCCTTACTTACCATCAAGGAAGAGGCTTACCGCGTTAAACTGATCCTAGAATTCGTTCCACATCTACCTGAGTCTCTCAATGCCACCTTACTTGCTCACACAAATCAAATCGACAATCCAAAGCGCCGGAACGAAGTGATTCGACAATTATCACCCTATCTGCCTACTCGGTTAGTATCAGGTTCAATAATTGAAGAACTTGCTTTAGTACGTCAAGTTGATGATAACTATGCTCGTTCTATCAGGTTAGCAAATCTTGTGCCACTATTTCCTCAAGAAAAAAGAGCCGAACTTTTGGAAGAAGCAACGGTAACAGCCAAACAAATTCAAAGTGCAAGGTTTCGGCAACGCGCCTCCGAAATGATACGAACTCAGTATTCTCAACCAGTCGAAGTTTCAGGTGTCATCAATGCCTCTCAAAGAGAGCAAGACTCTCCATCAACCGATAACAAATACGAGGGTAGTGATTCAGTTAAAACATCTGCTATCACCGACCAGAGTCATATGGCTTGGGCATTAGCTGCCTGTGCGCCCTATGTTGGGGATTCTTTGTTGGAAGAAATCTATGTCATAGTTCAACGATTTGGTACACGATTGCAGAAGAATAGTCGAGGTGAAAATCCCCTAGAAAAGATTAAACACCCTGTTCGCAAAACCATTCAATCGGGCATCCTTTCGTCATCTTCCTCAGTTAATATTCAACAACGCCAAATCAACTGTTTAGCTATTTTGTCTGAGATGGTAAGCAAAGAGCGTTTTAGAGTGTTAGAGCTAATCTCAAGCTATGATTTTCATTCTAGGCCCCTGTTAGGATACGATCCTCACTTTATACCTCCTTATGCGTCTTCAGAAACGCCGCATCAAATTTCCAAATCAATTATTGATATTTGTGCTAAATGGCAGTGGATTTGGTAGGGGATTACCCATTTAGATTGTTCTTGGCTGAAATAGTGTCATTCAACTACAGCCTCTTTTCCTCGCACAACCGTCGGCGCGGCGATTCTACAGCACAGGCAACCGCCCTATCAAACATCGTCAGGCGAATACGCTAGTCCCATCCCTTCAGGACGGGACTACCGAACTACCTGTCTAAAAAGCCACCCCAAATACGCGGGTGGCTTTTTTGTTTGACAGGGAACCCTCCTTGTGCTGTCCCGGCATGTCCGAGCCGGTTGTGGCTCGACGTGCTGGCGTATTCCAGCAGTGTGACGAGGGAGTATTCGTCATGATTTCTGATTTCCATTCTTACATCCGCAGCCAGATCAAGCCGTTTCCGCGTGTTGCGACCTACCCGACTTCATGGGCAGGTTCGCTGACCTTCCAGCAAATCTATGACGACCTGGCGCATTACGTCACCAACGTTATGAAAGGCAAGGGCATCCACCGAACGAATTACTTGCCCGACTGCATTCAGCACGGGTTCATGGCACTCTGGCTTGAACTCGTTGAAGACAATACCTTCCTTACCGACAAAACCCGCCAGCAGGCGGTGTTTTTTATTCTGGCGCGGTGCAAGATTTCGACACTACGCTACTACGACGACAAATTCGACAGTCTTGAGGCGCTGATGAGCTACGATTGGCGCAGCAATTGGGACGAACACACCATCACCGGGTTTTCAGCGCCAAG
>DAOTUR010000886.1:0-10711 GCA_034436915.1 Anaerolineae bacterium | reverse complement strand
TGCCGCGCCACAGGACGCTTTGATCTTGTGACAGCGCTCGGCAAAGTCACGGCATCATACAAACATCTCAAGACACTTCACCACTCTGACGGCTATACCTACCAGAAAGGACAAGGCGCACTCCCTCCCCATGCCTAAAGGAAGGGGTATCCCGCGCCGATTCGATGAGTGCTCCCACTGTTCCCACCGCACCCAAAACGCGCATTAACCCCTGGGTGGTGATGGCCTTTATCGCCCTGCCTGTCTTTATCGGGTCGCTGGACTTGACGGTGGTGTCGGCCTTCCTGCCGGAGCTTGTCGTCCAGCTTCAACTGCCATTTGAACGAGCGCTGGATGATGCCGCCTGGATTGTGACGGGCTATCTGCTGGCCTACACCATCAGCATGACGTTTATGGGGCGCGTGAGCGATCTCATCGGGCGGCGGGCGGTGTATGTGGTCTGCCTCCTCATCTTCATGGTGGGATCGCTGCTGGTGGCAACGGCGCATCTCGGCCCCACCGATCTCCTCTACTCGATTTATCGACGCCTGGGCCAGCGGCCTGACATGGCGTATGTCAATTTGCAGGTCATCATTCTGGCGCGTGTAGTTCAGGCGATTGGGGCCGGAGCACTCGTGCCGGTGAGTCTGGCGCTGGTCGCAGATCTGTTTCCGGCCAATCGGCGGGCGGCGGCACTGGGGCTGGTCGGGGCGCTCGATACGCTCGGCTGGGTGCTCGGCCATCTCTACGGCGGCATCCTCGTCCAGGTCATGCCCTGGCAGGGTCTGTTCTGGATCAATATCCCGCTGACGCTGCTGGCATTGGTCGGCGTGCTGTATGCGCTGCGACATGTGCCGCAAATCCGCGTCAAAGGCCGCTTCGATTTCCTCGGCACAGCGCTGATCGTCGGGGCGCTGATGTGCTTGAATCTGGGCCTGGGAGCCAATATTGAGATGGGCAGCGTCTCGAAGGTCGAAGACTTATCCCCCCTGCCGACCTATGCCGCGCCGATGCTGCTGGCGGGCGCGGTGATGTTCATCCTGTTCATTGTGACCGAACTGCGTGTGCGTGATCCGCTCATCAATCTCCGCATGTTTCGCAAGCGCAACATCTCCGCCGCCGCGATTGTCAATGTGCTGGTGGGCTACTGTCTGTTCATCGGGCTGGTGAGCGTGCCGCTGTTCGTCAATATTCGCCAGCACAGCACCGCCGATTTGCAAAAGGCCGCGCTGGAGGTGGGCATCCTACTCTCCACGCTCACCATACCGATGGCATTGGCGGCGCTGCCGGGCGGCTGGCTGAGTCAGCGCATTGGGGTTCGCACAACGCTTCTCATTGGCCTGGGCATGGCGGTGTTTGGATTTTTCCTCAAATGGCGCACATGGTCGCAGGATATCAGCAATGAGTTCCTGGGCATTCAGATGGCGATTATCGGCGTGGGCATCGGCCTTACCTTCTCGCCCGTCAGCGCGGCAATTATCAACAGCGCAGATGATGAAGAGCGCGGCGTGGCGTCAGCCCTCGTCATCATCCTGCGCCTGATGGGGATGACGGTGAGCGTGTCCACGCTGTCAACCTTTGGCCTGTACCGCGTCAATTCGATTGTGGCAGCGGCCCAGCAAAGCGCCACCTTTGACGCCAATTCCATGATCAATATTTAT
The DNA here is from genome assembly GCA_034436915.1 of Anaerolineae bacterium. Lineage (GTDB taxonomy): Bacteria > Chloroflexota > Anaerolineae > Aggregatilineales > Phototrophicaceae > JALHOR01. The sequence goes on along the minus strand of DAOTUR010000886.1, from coordinate 9,071 downwards.
ACGCAGGCCACGCTGACGGTGCTGGAAGAGATGGGGCTGATCGGGCTGATCCTCAGCGGCCTTGCCATCATCCCAACGCTGTTCATCTCCAACACCGAGGCCCCGGCGGAAGAGACGCCTGTGATGTAGGCCCTCACCCCTCACCCCTTCCCGACCCTCCCCACTCCGTAGGGAGGGAGAAAAGGTAATTGTTCAGCTATCCATGAGAAAAAATCCCTGGTAGGAGCGCGATCTAAACCTTTGGTGGCTTCGCTCGCGCCCCTGATGATTTGGAGGGAATTTGGCGTGGGCGCGATGCATCGCGCCCCTACAAGGGCCTTCGTCACACGGATAGCTGAATGATTACGATTTCTGATCGCCAAGAGTTCTTAATGGGCCAAAGCGTCTTTGTAGGGGCGCGATATATCGCGCCCCTACGACAACCCCACCTTAAATTTATGACTTGCACCACTGGTTATATAGGACACGGCGTGCCGTATCCCATATACAGCAACTTAAGGGAATCTCCCATCTCCCGTCTCGTTTTCGCCCCGTCGTCAGGGGTTGAAAACTCCTGCCTTGCCTTTTGCGGGACTTTCAGTCCCGCTGAAACAGTCTGTTTGGGCGTGTTTGGGCGGGGTTTTCAACCCCGCAACACGGGAGACAGAGACTTTCAGTCCCTGGCGCAAGCGCTTTTGCCGCGTCTTTGGCCCACACTGAGCACAAAATCCTTAAGTGCATATGAGGACACGGCGGGCCGTGTCCCTACTAAAATATCGTTGATTATCGCTGTGGTGGAATACTACGCCACATCTCAACAGCACAGCTATTCTTCCAGCGTCTTCGCAATCGCCTGCCCTGCGGCCAAGCCGGACAGATATGCCCCCTCCACACGCCCGCGTCCACCAAAGGCATCGCCCGCAAAAAACACAGGCTGGCCTTCAAGCTGATAATAATCTTCGTGATGCGTGGTGACAGGCACGGAATAGCGCCATTTCTTGAGCTGCTCTTCCACGATTTTCGCATCCAGGCCAAGATACGGCTTGAGCGCGTCTTTCATCATGGTGAGCGTTTCAGCATCCGGTGCATCATAATGCTGGCGGCTGTAGCGGGCTTCGACATGGGCGGTCAGAATCGTCGTATTGGAGACGCCTTTGCGCTTGTTGTCGGCAATCCAATAGACGGTCTTCTCAAAATTCTGGATCGCACCCGGATCAGGCAGAGCGACCTCACCCTCAATCGCAAACACGCCGCACAGACATGCGCCATATTCGATATGGCTCAAAATCTCGCTGTCGGCCTCACTGAGGGCAATGCTCCCGGCGTTCAGCAGTGCCAGCGACTGCGGGACGGGCGGCGTCATCAGCAGCATATCGGCAGCGTGGGTACTGCCATTCTGCTCAACCAACCGCCAGAGATTGCCGTCGGTGCATTCAATCGACTTGATCTCCACATCGAGATGGATGTCTTTAACCTCCTGGGCCAGGACTTTCATCAAGGCATTCATGCCCTGCTTGGCGACGTAGCGCGGATGCCCATCCTCAAAGGTGCGCTTGACGCTGCCATCGCTCCAGCCGTAGCCCCAGATGCTCACCAAATCCTGCTGTATCCATTGCTCGACCTGGGCTTGAAATTCAGGCGTGCGGGCAGTGAAAAATTGTGCGCCCGTATCCGCCTGGCCCTGCGCGATGCGGCGAGTTGCCATGCGTCCGCCCACGCTGGAGCCTTTGTCCAGTATCGTCACGGTGTTGCCCTGCTGCATGAGCGTGCGGGCCGCCATCAATCCGGCGACCCCTGCTCCGATAATGACCACTTGTTTCGTCATCCGTCGTCCTTAAAAATCTCATTGAGGGTCCACACAGTGTATGATAACTCGTTTTGGGCATCCCGTGAGGTCGTTTGGCCCATTTCGATGACGAATGGTTGGGAAAAAGATGATTCTAACGTGCCGCTGAGCAAAAGTATGGTATGATGCTGGCATACGGGAGCGACTTCAGATTCGACAGCGGAGGGTGAAGTCACACCGCAGGTCGTGACGCCTACCACGTAAACTTGGCAAGCATGTAAATGCGAAAAACACAAACACAACCTTTGCTTTCGCTGCGTAAAGTAGCCTAAACAAAGTGCCAACCCAAGCGGTTGGCCGTCCGCATTCACCGCTGACTGTCCGGGGGGTGTAGGGCGCAACAAAGGCAGAATGCGGCCTCCCGATGTCGATAACGGGGGCCTAAGACAAATCGGCTGGTCAAGCGTTCAGCGTGTTCACTGGCTAGACGTTTGGCGAGATCGACAGTGAACTAAACCTGTAGATGTGTGCATTTCGAGTCCGTTGGACCCGGGGGGCAGGTCCTCGGCGCTTCCATCAACTCACACAAACGCGGCGTTCTCACCATGAGAGCGCCGCGTTTGTATTTAACCAATAATGCAGGTCTTGATTTTGTGATCGTTTTGGTTCAGAAAATCAAATTTGGAGGCGTAATCATTCACCTCTCCATGTGAATTTTAGTAGGGGCAGGATGCATCCTGCCCAAGCCAAATCCCCTACAAATCAATCAGGGCGCGATCCATCGCGCCCCTACGCCAATCTCACCTCAAATTGAATGGGCAGCGACACAACCATGCCATTATGTACCCCTACCCTATTTTTCTGCTTCCATCAGATCGAGAATCTTGCCGCTGACGGTATCGCCATCCACCACGCTGTAGGTGTGATAGACGATCACGCCGTTTTGATCGATCAGGAATGACGAGGGCTGACCCGGAACGTCGTACAGAGTGTTCACCCGCTGTTCCTCATCGAGCGCCAGCAGGAATGTGAGGCCGTAGTCTTTGCGGAATTGGGCGACACTACTGGCAGTGTCGCGCTGCGCCAGGGCCAGCACCACAAACCCATCTTTGCCGTACTGCTCATACAGGGCCTCAAAATCAGGCATTTCGCGGCGGCACGGCCCGCACCACGTCCCCCAGAAATTGAGCAGCACCACATGACCGCGCAAATCTGCCAGCGTGATCGTCTCGCCTGTGTCCAGCATGATGCTAAAATCGGGCGCACGCTGGCCGATCTCTGTGCCAACCGAGGGGCCGCTGGCCGCCGCTGCATCCGTGATGGTGTTGAGCGTGGAGGCTCCCTGAATGCCCTCATTCACGGGCGGAATAAAAGAGGTGGGTTCAGGCGTTACCAGCGCTGCTGCGCCCTGAGACGCCAGATCAAGCAGGGGTGAATCGGCATTGGTGCTGTCCGTCGACTCGTGGGGCAGCGTGACAGGCTGCTCAGGCAGCGGCTGCATGATCCGCAGCTTGACGCGGAAATCGACCTCGGCGCTGATCCCTTGCGGGCGCGTGACGATGATCTGGAATTGTCCAGCGGGCAGCGCGAGATTGGCGACAGCCGTATAGCGCTTGTCATCGAGGCGAATCAGTGTGCTGCTTTTGGCGAGAATCTCATCCGCCGCATTCTTGACGGTGACGACAATCTGCTGTGGATCGGAGACGCGGTTGAGTTCGACATCGACAGCGAGCGGCGCGGCCAATGTGATGAGGTACGTCATCTGCGGCGTTTGATCGCTCAAGGTTGCACCCGCCCCTTGATTGAGAGCGACAGGCACAATCAAACTGTCCATACAGCCGCCGAACTGCCCGACATTGAGGGTGCCACCAAATACGCCTGTGCCGCACTCCTCCAGCAGATACGAGAAATCGGCGAAGCGGCTGCCCAGGCCCTGGCTGAGCGAGGCCAGATCGCCCCGCGTCACCAGCACGCCGATCAGCACCATCAGCGCACCGCTGACGAGTTTGATGACACGCATCGAACGCTGAATACGGCGCAGGAAGCTCTGCATCGGTTGCAGCAGCACCGCTGTCGCCAGAAACGGCATCCCCAGGCCCAATGAATAGGCCGTGAGCAAAACAATACCATCCAGCAGATGATCGCCGCGTGCGGCAATGCCCAGAATGCCGCCGAGCATCGGGCCAATGCACGGTGTCCAGCCTGCCGCAAAGATCACGCCCAGCGTAAATGATCCGACGAGGCTGCCGCTCTGGGCACTCGACATCTCAGGGCGAGTATCGGCATAAAACCACGCATCAAACTGGTCAAGCGCCTGCCGCCAGAACACGCCCGGTTGGGTGAAGGCCCCCACCATCAGCAGCCCAAGCACACTCGCGGCCAGCAGCAGGCCCGCCACCAATGTCGTGCCGAAGGCCCACAGCACCAGCGCGAACAGACCGGCCACAACGATCATCGTCAGGATGGGCGTATTGAGCAGCGCCGTGTTCTGGCGCAGGCGTTTAAAGAGCCAGGGAATCAGGCCCATACTGTGCAGCCCGAAAACAATGATCAACACGCCACCGACGCGCCCGATGATCTCTTTGAGCGTGGGGGCTGCGCCGCTGAAGAGCACGCTGATGACCGCGCCCAACAGCACAAAAATCATCGTGAAGCCTGCGACGAATGCCAACCCATGCATCACCAACTGCATCCGCCCGATAAGAGGGACGCCTTTGGCCTTGATATCCACCCCAGACGGGGTCACTGTCATACGTCCGCCAAGATAACCAATATACGCCGGGACGAGAGGCAGTACACATGGGGAGAGAAATGAGAGTAAGCCCGCGATGAACGCCAAGCTGAGCGAAATGTTTTCCATTGGAGACGACCTGAGTGAATGCCAACCTATTGCCTTATTTTTAGCGATAAATCCTTATCTGACTATTGTGGAACGGGGCCAGATTCTTTTGCTTAACATTCGCATGGCGTTGGATGATTGGTATTTGGTTGGGGATTGATAGCTGGTTTCGGGGTGGGCGAGACATGTTTCGCCCCTCCATTCAACCTTCACCTATGCGGACAGACATGCAAAAACGGGCGACATGTGTCACCCGTTCTTAAATCTCTGATGTATTAACCAGTGGTGCATATCTTGATATGCCATCAATTTTAGGTCGGAGAATCGCGTAATAGGCTCTCTTTTGGCTTTCGCCACCTTGTTAAATTGTGTTTAAAGGGCCAATGCGGTTTTGTAGGGGCGACCCATGGGTCGCCCCTACGATAATCCCACCTCAAATTTTAGACTTGCATCATTGGTTATTCGTGTGCTGCGAATTAGCTGTGCAGTGTGGCGCTCACGGTCATTGGGACGGCGCTCAGAGCCTTCGACACGATGCAGCCTTCGAGGGTCTTCTGGGCGGCCTCGGCGAACTGCTCCTGCGACAGACCCGGCACAGCGCCTTCTGTCGTCAGTTCAATCTTGCTGATGACCATGCCGCCGTCTTCGCGGGTGATGTTCACATGGGCGACGGTGTGAATGTAGGTCGCCGGGGTTTCCGCCCGTTCTAGCGAGGCATTCAGCGCCATGCTGAAGCAGCCTGCATGAGCCGCGCCGAGCAGCTCTTCCGGGTTTGTGCCGACACCATTTTCAAAGCGTGAATTGAAATTGAACTGGCCCTCATACGCGCCGCTGCCGAGCTTGAGGTGTCCATTGCCTTCTTTGAGTGTGCCTTCCCAACGTGCATCTGCGGTTCTTACGGCCATAAGCGCTGATCCTTGTGTCTCATAGTGGTCAGCCTCTGATCATACCGCACAAGATGTGTCCTGCACAACGCCGCTGCGTAAAGACTGGATTAAACGATAGCAGCGTCATGACCAACCTGAGTTGTAGAACCCTCGCTACACGGCCTCCTCTTCTACAAAATGTCGCATTCAATTGTAGGGACGAAGCCCGCCTCGTCCGGACACGGCAGGCCGTGTCCCTACGGTAGGTGTACAGAACAGTGTCTATTGCAAAAAACCTACCCTTGAAAGGGGATTGGGGTGAGGCCTTCACGCATGAATCGGGTTTACATGAGGTACGAATGTGGTTGGAAAAGCTGTATAAGTATAAAAAACCTCTATGACGAGATTCAAACTCTCCTAAAATAGAGGACAGGATGCTAGACTGAAGGAACAAAGACTCCTATAAAGAGCATTCGTTCGATGGCGATTTTAGAGGCAGATTTTTTCGTGGATGGGGAAAAACGGCTCGGTCAATACATGGTCTTCATCGTGGAGCGCAGCGGTGATAGTTGGAGTACGGCTGTGATGGCCCTCGATGCGGTGGTCACAAATTTTCGTTTGATGCTGCGGCCTTCGCGCAAGAAGTATTCCCCGGCCATGCTACCCGGTCACTACATTCGTCAGGTTGAGATGACGACACGCGGGCGGATTCACTGCATCTCGCTCCATCTCATCACTGAGCACAATCTGTTCCTGACGCCGGCCACCGGCAAAATTGAGCATTTTTACGACGACCTGTGCGCGATGAAAGCCCCGCGCCCGCGCTTCCATGCCGATGACACTGTGGCCCGCACGGATATTGAACGCCTGGTTAATTACTTCCGTCTGGCTCCATTGTAGTCTCAGCGCTGGCCTCGGCCTGGGCTGAGTCCATCACCTTGCGCGGCGAGAGGCCCAATCCAAAGAAGCCAATCGCCCCCCAGAGGAGATAATTGACCACGCTGATCCCGTGAAACAAAAAGCCCAGGGACAGCGCGGGGACTTGATCGAGCATGACCAGACCGCCCGCTGCCACCAGCGCCGCTTCAAACGGGCCAATCGAGGCCACGCTCAACGGAATCGCAATGCTGAACGACGCCAGACATGTGCCAAGCACCGCGCACAAGAGAATATTCACCCCCTGAATATGCAGCGCGAAGAACATCGGAAGCAGCGTCACAATCGAGACGCCCCATGCCACGATACTCCAACCAAACACCGTCACCAATCCGCGCACATGCGTGAGCGGCGCAAGCCCGGTCAGAACATTTCTGAAAATCGTTTCGATAGGGAAGCGCTTCAACACAGGCAGCGCCCGCTCAACCCGCTGCAATCCCGCAAACGCCTGCTGCGGCGAACGCGCCAGTACGATCAGCACCGTAAAGCCGATGACAGAGGCTGCTCCAAACAAGATCGCTACACGAGTGATCTCCGTCGGAATCGATGGAACCTGTGTGAGGGCTACCGACAGCAGCACCACCACGATCAGCACATCGATGAGGCGTTCCAGCAGGATTGAGGTGGCGGCTGTCACAATCGGCACGCCGTAGCGACGGGCCAGCACACTGCGGGCGACTTCCCCGGCTCGCAGCGGGAGCAGATTCAAAACGAAGGTGATGCCAATGATATACGAGGCCGTCCGCAGCGGGATCGGCTGATTGTCCAGCATGGCATACCAGCGCACAGCCCGCAGCCACAGCGAGAACGACGCCAAAACACACGACACAAGCACCCACAGGAGATCGGCCTGCTGAATACGCGCCCAAACATCGGCCAGCGGCATATCACGCAAAATAAACCACAGAAAAAACACACTGACCAGGATACTTCCCACAATGAGCAAAAGGCGGCGCATGAGTTCTCCGTTGCTAGGGCCAATCTCAGCGTTGAGTGTAGCGGCCTTAGCAGGAAAAAAGAAGAAGAGATCATGCAGGTGAGACAGGGGGCAGGTATCCAGAACAGCGTGGTTTGCCGCGCCGTATGTTTATTTGAGGTGACATTGGCATAGGGGCGCAGCGTGCTGCGCCCTTAATCGAGATCGTTAATTTATGCGTCCGCCCGCCGTGCGCGGAAACCCAGCGCATAGAAGGCCACCCCCGGCGCAAACAACAGCAGCCCACCGATCCACAGCGCATACAGCGGCACGAGCGCCGCCTGCGTCTCCAGATAGCCGATGCTCATGAGCCGTTCGAGATACACCTGCACCACGCCCGCCGCAAAAAACGCCAGGCTCGCACCGCCGATGCCCAACGCCACACACCAGAACGGCACAAGCCCCGTAATACGAAAGTTCTGGCCGCGCATCTCCGCCACTGCCTGATTGATGAAGCCCAAGACCCATGCCAGCAGTCCCATCGCATAGATGTGATGCTGCAACACGGTAAGCTGTGTCCCCTGTGCCACCACCTGCACCACAGGCAGAGACAGAATCGCCCCCAGAACGCCAACAGCCACGCTCACCAGACACAGGCCGAGGATATACCAGTGAGCGGCCAGCGTATGCACGGGAGCGCGATTGCTGAGGGCACGATAGCTGTGGGCCACCAGCCACGCCGATACAAACACCGCCAGGAGCGCCGCTGAAATGCCCGCCGCCTGTACAGCCCGCGAGGACGAGAGATGCAGCACCTGTGACGCGCTCGTCAATGCGCCCGCCATGAGGAAGACGCCGCCCACGCGCAGCAGGCTGGCCTCGATCCAGGCGGTAGCACTGTTGCTCACCCGCGTGAGGAGCCAGAAGGCCAGTGCCAGCCCCATGCCGCCCAACCCCAGCGTATCGCGCAGGCCCAGGGCCAGGACGCTGATGGCCCGTTCCGTCAGCACATCATTGGTGGGCAGCAGCGCGATAATGAGACCCGCCAGACACAGCGCCCAGCCCGCCGCCCACACGAACAAAAAGCCATTCCAGGCGATCTGTGTCGTCCCCTGGGCGGCCTGTGCAGGCGTGTTGAGCAGCGTGGCGAAATTCAGGCGGCGGATGATGACGAGGCCCCATGCCGCCACAAGGATGATCTCCACTACATCGAGCAGGAAGGGCAGTTCTAATCCTGCTCGTCCTTCCAGCAACCCCAGGCAGCCCGCCAGCAGCGCCAGCACGAGAAACACCGTCCAGGCCCGCCACAGCCAGACCAGATCACGATTCGTGCCCGTCTCGGTGGCCGTTTCCAGGTGCAGCATGTATAACCCGCCTGCGATCAGGCCCGTGAGGAGCGTGAGATGCAGCAGCACATTAGCAAGCCCGCTCACCTGACTGTAGGGCAGCGCACTCGCCAGAGCATCATGCCCCAGGAATTTGACAGCGGCCAGCAGCGCCGCGCCCGCATACCATACCAGCAGCAAAACCGTCTGACTGCACAAGCGATAAACAATGTGTTTTGTGTCTGTCATAAATGAGCCTCAAAAATTGTCTCAATATCCATTATTTTGATGGATGTTACCCTATGTAACCAATGGTGCATGTCTCGATTTTGCGATCATTTTGGCACGCAAAATCAAATTCTGAGGCTCAATTTTTGATGGCAAGGAATTTTTAAAGGGCCAAAGCGCTTTTGTAGGGGCGCGA
>DAOTUR010000885.1:0-5892 GCA_034436915.1 Anaerolineae bacterium | reverse complement strand
CTTAAGTTGCTGTCTATGGGGCACGATGCATCGTGCCCCTACGGAAAACGCTCTCCAAAACATGCGTTTAATACGGTAAATCCATTACGTTCCGCATTATCAAACGGCTTCTCATAGATAGGTCTAAACGCTCTTTGCGACAAGGAGCGTTTTCGCGTCCCGCAAAAATCAAACTTTTTGTCCAATCATCACAAGCTATTTTCACCATTTTGTGTTAAAATAAGCCCTTATGTTACGGAGCACAGACCGATGTCAACCTTTAAAACGCTAGATCCGATTGAACACATCAGACAGCGTCCTGGTATGTATTTTGGTGGAACCGATTCGCGTTCGCTCAATCATCTGGTGGATGAATTGTTGAGCAACGTCATTCATCAAATCCATAAGGGAACGTGCCACACCTTCGCCATCACCATCCTCGATGATCAGACGCTGCAAATCCGCGACGAGGGCGAGGGCATCCCCGTTCAACTGCATCAAAAGACCGGGCGGCGCATCCTTGAAATCATCATGTCACAGTCGGGCGGCGGCTACGATGCCCAGACCGATACGTTTTACCGCGCTCTGCATCGCTGCGGCCTGATGGCGGTGAGCGCTCTGTCCGAGGATTTTCATCTTGAAGTGAAGCGCGATGGCTCCTTGTGGGATCAGCGCTACAGTCGCGGCCAGAAGCAGACCGATCTCGTCGCCGTGCGGCCGCTTGAAGCAGGCGAAGCCACGGGCACATCGATCACGCTGAAGCTTGACCCGGAAATTTTTAACGACAGCGCCTTTGATGGGGCGTGGATTGAACAGCGCCTGTTTCATCTGGGCCATCTATTGAATGACAGCACGATTCAGTTTGACGATCAGCGCGAAAACGGTGCTCATCGTAAATTCTTCACGCCCAACGGCCTCGTGGAAGCGCTCAGAACGGCCAATGCCGAGGCGCACGGCCTGCATGAACCGGTCATGATCAAAGAGACCGTCGTGATCGAACCCGATCAACGCGCCTCGTACAAGATCGATCTGGAAGTCGCGTTTCAATTCGTTGAGGAAGAGGCAGCCAGCGTTTTGAGCTTTGCCAATGCCGAGCACACATCGGGCGGCACGCATGTTGAGGGCTTTCTTGAGGCGCTGCTCACGATCCTGCTGCGTAAACACAGCAATACGTTTCAGCGCGGCGACTGGCCCGATCTGCTCAAACATCTGACGGCCATCGTCAGCATCTGGCATCCCACGCCGCGCTTTAAGAGCCAGACTGACCCATCTTTGCTGAACATCGACGCCCACAAAACGATCTACCGCGCCGTGTACGATCAGCTCGATATCTTCTTCGACAAGAATCCCGCGCTGCTGCACGCCATCATTCAGCAGGCCGCCGTGTCGCGCAGTGAACGCCTCAAGCGTCGTTATCGCTCCGATATCTAACATTCAGCATGTGTAGAATCGAAACAGGGCCTCACGATGAGGCCCTGTTTCGATTCTCCCTAAAAGGACAAGGCAGGCCTTGTCCCTAATGTTTGCGTACTACTTGGGCATTTCCGTCATCGCGGCGGCTGATATTGAGCAGCCCGACCCGATGCAGCGTGTTGACATGCTGCGAGACGGTCAGGTCAGGCAGATGAAGCTGCTCGGCCAGTTCGCGGATACGGCGCGGCTGCTGGCTCATCAGACGGAGCAGCGCAAGCCGTTGTTCATCGGCCAGCGTGTGGAAGAGAAGAATGAGATCCGTTTGTTCAGCCGTATTCATGAGGCACGCCTTACTGCTTCTTTATTCGATGTATATCTAATTAGAAATATATCGAATTTAAAATGAGAGTCAAGCAGCAGGGATGTATGTTACCCCTGCCACACCTGCGCCTCCCCGAACAGATCGCCCAACTCAATGCGCCAGGGCGTTAGCTTGAGAAGGCCGTAATTCGGGTTCTCTACCGACTCAAAAAAGCTGGCGAGGTTGTAGCCGAGTGGGGGCGGCGTCGTGCCGAGCAGCTCCCAGAGGCGGCGTTTTTCGCTCATGTCGTCTTCCCAGGCAGCCATACAGTCGGCATAGACGGGTTTGAAAGGGTTTTTCATATAGCACAGGCTGAGCGAGGGATTGTGCGCGAGATGCCGCGCTTTCAGGCTGTCGCGGCCTGTCGCAATCCAGCCAATGGTATGATCGCCGTGATTCTCCCAGATCGGATGCAGCACACGCGATCTCAGCCGATTGTGGGTGTCGAGCGTGGCGACGCTGCACCACACCTCACTGTGGACTGCCTCAAGAAAGATTTCGCCAATGGTGGCAAAGGCCAGAATTTGCACAGGGGATCATCCTTTGTGGTGAATTGTCATCGGCATAGGAATACGCCTTCGATCATGCCTCATCGTCAGCGGTCAGCCAATAATCGCCGCCGCCGCGCTCGCGCCGCATGAAACCGTACTCCACCAGATTGCGCCGCATGGTGGCATAATCAGCGTGAATCTCAGTCAAAATCGCGTTGACCTCCTTCTCCGTGTAGTGTTTTCCAGCCTCAAAGCGTGTCGCCAGCCAGCGCAGCACAATCAGCCATTTTTTCTCTTTGGTCGGGAACTGCATCAGACGGCCATTGAGCGTGTAATCGTGCAGCACCTTTTTATCCGTCGCATCCCAGTCCAGCGCATTAATCCAGGCATTGCCCGATTCCTGGTTTTCAGGCTGTGCGAGTAGGGTATCGAGATTGGCGATATACGCTTTGAACTGTGTCAAACGCAGCGTGTTCACACGATAAAAACGCTGATTGCCCGCCATGCGCTGATTCAGCAGCCCAGCCTGATGCATCTTGCTCACATGATGAGAAATGGTTGGCTCTGAGAGTTGCAGGCGTTCCGCAAGATCGCTCACATTCCATTCCTGGTGCGTCATCATGCCGACCATTTTCAGGCGCTGCTCATCGGCAAGGAGCTTGAGTAACAGGAGGAGATCAGTCTGTTCGATGGCAGTCATAGGGGTCGTCTTCCCCGATCCATTTGGCCGCGTGATCAAAAACGCTGCTCAGGGGTTCATCACGCCAATCGTTATAAAAGGTGATATCCCGATTGGGAAAGCCCTTCATGCCGCGTATGATGAGGCGATGGATATACATTGCTTGTCCTGACCTTATATGGCCCGTAAACATGTCGTTTGCGTTTAGAATAGGTAATCATTCACCTATCCGCGAGAAAAATGCCCCTGTAGGGGCGCGATGTATCGCGCCCACGCCAAATTCCCTACAAATCACCAGGGCACGATCCATCATGCCCCTACAAACCCACGATTCTCACGGATAGGTGAATGATTACTTAGAATAGCGATCTCATGTGAGTATAGCATCACTCCCATAACAAACTCTACTTTGCTTCATTCTTTCTCTCCCAATCTTTCTGTCTGCTCATCCCCATCTAAAACTCCGCCTTGCCAGCCTCGCGCACACGTCTCATACTTGCGCCATTGTGCGGGATGCTGAGAGACAAATCGCTATGGGCCGTGAGAATCTGAAATTTGTGGGCAGTGGCAAGATCGTCAGCGATGTCCTGACGCTCGAACAGGGCCTGTATAAGGTGCGCTATCAAATGCCGGGCGAGAAAATCCTGAAGGTCATCATCGTCAATACGGTGTCGGGCGAGCGCGATGAGTTTATCTTTGAGAAGGGCAACGGCGAAAAGACCTATTTCCTCAAGCGTGCGGGCCGCTTCGTCCTCGAAGTTGACGACGCGGGCAAACATCTGGATTGGGCCTTTGAGTTCGATTTGCTGTCGTGATTTCTGTCAAACGGGGTATCATCTTCGCAATCCGCAGGTTGTTACCAAACAGGATATCTCATGCTCTTCACACCGCTTACGCCTGAACTCATTTCACAAATCACGGCGCTCATCGGCGCAGAGCGATGCAGTACCACGCTGGCAGACCGTGATTTGCACGCGCAGGACTCCGGTTTCCATGCTGCTCATCGCCCCGAAATGGTCATCTGGCCCGAAACGGCGCAGCAGGTGGCCGATGTGCTGGTCTGGGCCAATGAACACCATGTGCCTGTGACGCCCTGGGGTGTTGGCACAGGTCTTGAAGGCAATTCGATCCCGCTGCATGGCGGCATTCTGCTGTCGATGCAGCGCATGAATCGCATCGTTGAAGTCCACGTGGATGATTTTCAGGTCACGGTGCAGCCGGGTATCGGCCACAAAGACCTGAACGCCCAACTCGCCCGTTACGGCCTGTTCTTCCCGCCCGATCCGGGAGCCAATGCTACGATTGGCGGGATGCTGGCAAATAATGCGGCAGGCATCCGCACCGTGAAATACGGCGCAAGCAAAGACAACGTGCTGCGGATGGAAGTCGTGCTGGTGGATGGCCGCATCATTCGCACAGGCACGCGCTCGATCAAGCAGTCAGCGGGCTATAACCTGACGCAGTTGTTCGTCGGCAGCGAAGGCACGCTCGGCGTCATCACCGAAGCCACGCTCAAACTCGTGCCGACGCCACAGTATATGAGCGCCATGATCGCCAGCTTTGACACAGTAGAAGCCGCGATTGAGACGGTGGTTGCGGTGCGTGGCAGCGGCATTGATGTGGCGGCGCTGGAATTTCTGGATGAGACGAATACGCGGATGCTGAATGATACAGGCACGAATATTCCGCCTGCGCCCACGCTCCTCATGGAGATCCACGCCGCCCATCCTGAGACGCTGGAGGCCGATATTGCGCTGGTGGAGGAGATCTGCCGCGAGTCGGGATCGACGCATTTCCGCGCCACCTCCGACCCGACAGAGCGCTCGGTGCTGTGGAATGCCCGCCATCACGCCTATGAGACGCTGCGGCGGCATCATCCGGGCCAAGATATTTTTATCATGGATGTCGCTGTGCCGATCAGCGCCTTCCCCACGCTCATTGCCTCCGCCCGCGAGATCATGGTGGCGCACAATGTACACGGCTATATGAAAGGCCACGCGGGAGACGGCAATATTCATGTGGAGCTGCCGTTTGGTGATGAGGAGACGCATCGGCGCGTCAAGCAGGTCAACGGCGAGATTGTGCTCAAAGCGATTGCGCTGGGTGGGACGTGTACCGGGGAACATGGGGTCGGCATTGGCAAAGCCGCGTATATGCAGGCCGAACACGGCGAGGCGCTCGATGTCATGCGTGACCTCAAGCGCCTGTTCGATCCGAATGGCATTCTCAATCCGGGCAAGATTTTTCCGCAGCCCGTTGAGATTGAGGTTTAGCGCGCCATTGTCGCTCGTAAGGTCGGGTCGATCTGGCACAGATGGGCCAGCGCCTCATCTTGTGAGCGCGTGATCTGGAGGGAGAAGCCATGAAAATGCACTGCCATGCGCCCAACCACACTCGCCAGCGGATGAGGATTTGCATCGACCACAACCACACGCCGCAAACGTGGATGCTGATAGCCAATATCGCGCACATGCGCCAGATCGGACAGCCGCCAATCGATGCCTGTGCGGGCCGACGTGTGATAGATAACGTAAAACGGGTACGGATGTTCGGGAGGGATGAGACGAGTCAGCGACTCATGCACCTGCATAAAATCCCCCAGACCTAACGATCCAGAAAATTCGGCCATGACAACACGATTGGCAACGAGCCACGCCACACGATCCAACATCGATTTTCGACACTCTCTACAATATATCGCTTGTATGATAACAAACATTATTGTGATGAAGTCGTGAGATTTTGCCCGTGTTTGCGCCCTCTGTCCATCCCTTATTCGTTTAAATCACAACACTGCCATTTTGACTCGTAGAAGCGCGACATGTCGCGCCTCTATCGTCTTATTGAGATGCCGTTTGATAATGGAATTTGTAATCTCAAAACAGGGTCATCATGCTGTTTTTGAGCCATCGTCTTGATCGTAACGCCCTGTTTGGTCTTTTGTAGGGGCACGATGCATCGTGCCCCTA
>DAOTUR010000884.1:0-1780 GCA_034436915.1 Anaerolineae bacterium | reverse complement strand
ATGATTTTGAGCCAGGGCATTGGCTCATACTGTCTCAGTCGGAGAAAGACCTTGCGTCAAGCATGGCATCCGGCGTTCACGGCAGAAGCCCCTGCCTTTAGGCAGGGGAGTATGTCACGTTATAAGCGCCGCACTCGTCTTATGCTGGAGAGATGCTGATGTCAGACATACCTGAAATATTTCTGTATGTGATCACCATAGGCTGGAAATCCGGCCAAGCGCATGAGATTGAAATCTGGTTTGTCGAGCACGAGAACCGTTTCTATATCATCGCTGAGAACCGAGAAAACACCCATTGGGCACAGAATATTCGCCACAATACAGCGGTGCAGATGCGCCTGGACAAAGACGGCACATGGCAGCCCGCGCAGGGGCGCTTCATCCTCACTGAGATGGACGCCGCCCTCGTGCAGCAGATTTCGGCCCTGTTTCAAGCCAAATACAACTGGAGCGATGGCCTCATCGTCGAGATCGATCCTCATGCATGATGCGTTTTGGTGAAGGCTTGAGGATGATACACGATGCAGCGCTGGCAAGCGCATCATATCAGAGCAACACACGTGCTTGATACGTTTGATTCTGTCATGCGACTTTAAAACTTTACGGCACTCATATCCGTAGTTGAGGCTAAGATACTCTGAGAGAATCAGCACACATGAGCCATATTTCCAACGCAATGTTTACAAAGATTCTCGTAAGATTGTTGAGATATTTTCCGTCTAACCTATGGAATATATCGCGCCTGAACGCAAGCACTATCGACGGGCTGCCTGACTCATGACAACATCACGCACAAAGACATTGATTGGCAATCGGTTTGAAATCGTTCTGAACGATACAAATCGGGAGAATTTTTTAGGTCAGGGCGGCATGGGGTCGGTCTATATTGGGCATGACACCCTCACCAATGAGAAGGTCGCTGTTAAGGTTCTCAAGCAGGAATTTCTCATGCGCGACCCGGAGATGGTCGAGCGTTTCATCCGCGAAGGCGACGCCCTGCGGAAACTCAATCACCCTAACATCGTCAAGATGATGGGCGCACATGAGCAGGATGGGGTCAATTACCTCATCATGGAATACGTCAGCGGCGGTTCCCTGCGCGATGTGCTGCTGAAAAAACATCGTCTGTCGGTACAGCAAGTGCTGTATATTGCGCTTGATCTGGCCGATGCCCTGACACGCGCTCACCGTCTGGATATTCTCCACCGCGACATTAAACCGGACAATGTGCTCATCGCCGAAGATGGCACGCCGCGCCTGACCGATTTTGGCATGGCCCGCATGGGTCGCACCTCCCACCTCACGCAGGATGGCGCGGTGGTCGGCACATTGGCCTACATGGCCCCCGAACTCTTCCAGGGCGGTGAGGCGGATGAACGCACCGATATCTGGTCGTTCGGCGTGCTGCTGTTTGAGATGCTGGCAGGTGAACGGCCTTATCCCTATGAGCAGCCGGGTCAGCTCATCAATGCGATCATCGGGCAGAACATGCCTTTCCTGGATACCATCCGCAATGACATCCCGACGGGTCTGATCGACCTGATTCAGCGCATGTTGGCGAAAGATCGGCATGGACGCATCCCTAGCATCCGCTTGATCGGCGCTGAACTTGAGGCGATTATTCGCGGCTCCACCAGCACGCTGCAAGCTGTTAGCGCCGCTGACTCCACCGGACGCTTTGATCTCACACCCACCCCAGACCCGATCCCGCTGGGACAGCCCGCTATCAAGCACAATCTTCCGCCCCAGCCGACGCCATTCGTGGGACGCGAAAAAGAAT
>DAOTUR010000883.1:0-3585 GCA_034436915.1 Anaerolineae bacterium | reverse complement strand
TCGGCCCGCAGCGTCATCTGCAAATGGGCATGAAGCGTCAGCATTTTATCGAGCGTTGCCTGAGCCGTATCGAGCGCCGATTGGCCTTCATCGCTGTGCATCATCGCGTCCAGTACGCTGTCTTCCAACTTGGATTGATGACGTTTGAGAGAGGCAATTTCTTCCTGGATATCTTCCAGCGCTTTGGGGCTGGTGATGCGCCCGCTGTACAGGCTGTCCTCGGCGATTTTTGTCTTCTCAGACAGGCCTTTCATCTCAAGGTCAAGGTCACGGGTGCGAACCTGCCAGGGTTTCAGGGCGGCACTGGCAGAGGCAACCTGTTTGCGGGCCTGCTCAACCGCGTCATTTTGTACCAGCGCGGTGTTAATATCCTTGAGGCGGCTGCGATGTTGGGTGATGGCTTGATCGACAATCTGGAGCCTATACAAGCGTGTCGCCGGACTTTCAAACACAGTTCACTCTTCTCGTCAGACTGCACCGAATGGATATCATACGCTGACTCTAACTGAAAAGCTGCATTTCAGCCAACCATGAACTGTGTCTCAAGCGAGGATTGGGAAGGGTTTTCTCAACCCTCGCCCGCAGCGTCTTTGGGCGGCGTTTGTGTCGAGACCGACTCAGGCGTCCTGCCAAATCGCAGCAGATGAGTGTCTACCGGAGCAATCATGTCATGCGGCCCGATCAGGTAGCCCGTGTCATTGTTGATGAACATCAGGCCGTTATGGTTTTCCAGTTCGATACGCTTGTAACTCAGGCCCAAAAACTCAGCCACGATCCGCGCAATCACCAGCGTGCTGTCGCCGACAAAGCCATACCCATTAAACAGGATGTACAGCGTCTCGTTGTAGGGGGCCATCCACGCCCGCCCGATGCCCGCTCCGTCACGATAAAAGCGCACGGCCCGCCCGCCATTGTCGATCAAGAGGGAGCGTGCTTCTTCATACTCGCCCCACCAGCACGAGCCGTCATCGCCAAACGCGCCCGCCTCCCAATCAATCCGTGCGACAAACTCAAAGTCGTAACTCATCGCGTCGCTGGAATGAGAGCGAGCGATATTTCCAATTTCCTGAATGAATTCCGCCGGGCATTTCAAGCCTTGCGCGACATGATAATACTTGCTTACGCGCTTGGCGAATGTCCCGACGAAATCGGCCTTTCGTGTCACAACCCACACCCAATTCCAATCGTTGGGCAGGGGCTGCAAGTAGTGAAAGTCTATGTCGGGATTCAGGGCTTTCCACGCATCCTCACGAATCTTTTGGCTGGCGATCAGAGCGCTAATCAGCTCCTGGCCGGTATCGCTAATCGTGCCTTCAGGCATCGACAGGGTAAAGCGCTGGTCAAGAGTCAAAACCGACATACGATTGGCCCTTCACGCCAATAAATATACATCTATTATTGTAAATTATTTTCAGCAGATGAGAAGGGTAACTTTTATCATTGGAGCCACTTTCAAGCACGAATATCGAAGTTTTGCGCCGTACTCTTGCCATGCACTGCCGCATACGCTACAATGATTATTGCACAGTAAGCGCAATAAGGATCACTCTATGTTTACGTCGATCATCAGTCATCAATACGTCGCGGATCGCATCAAGGGATTTGTATTAGGTGCCGAGACGAGCAAGAGTACACAGCATTTGATGCTGCACACAATTAAAGAGTTTGAGGCCCTCCCCTGGATTCCGCTCGCATTTGAAGACGCCCATAAAGCTGCTGCCCCCATGCTAAAGATCAGCAAAGACATCACCATCACCTATGAGGGCGGTGTGGAGGACGCGCTCATATCCCTCGATTCGATGCTGCGTAAATATGCCGCCCTGATCCACACGGAGACGGCAAAACTGGCGGAATTTGCGAAAAAGCTGAAGGAATACACAGCGGATGAAGCGGCCGAGGTGCTTGGTGTGAGCCGCGCCACGTTCGATACCTATACCAGCCGCCGCAAGCTGATTACGGGGCGCAAAGTCGGCACATCCGTCCTTTACAACCAGGCGGAGATTGATCGCTTGCGCGAGATGAGGAAGCCGCTGGGCCGTCCGCAGGGGGCAAAGAACAAGCCAAAGCCTGCCGAGACGACGTAAATCATCGCCTCACAGAAGGGAGATGATCACGGACACAGGATTGTCTTGGTGACAATCTCCAGGCTGCCCCTACATCGCGGCTTGATATCCATTGCCCCGGCTCAATACCGCCAGCCGCATCCTTGCGCTTGGTCTCAAGCGTGGGCAGTTTCTCTTGCAGACGATCTTTCTCCACGATCAGGACAACGCGCCGATTTGCATGAAGCGCCTGCATCTCATCAAGCGTCTTCTGGGCAGCATCCAATACGCTCTGACATTCATCCCCATGCATCATCGCGTCCAGCAGGGCATCTTCCAATTTGGATTGGGAGCGTTTCAGGGAGGCGATTTCATTCTGAATTTCTTGCAGCGCTTTGGGGCTGCTGATCCGTTCACTGTATAAACTGTCTTCAGCAATTTTCATCTTATCAACAAGACTCTTGCTCTCAAGATCAAGGTCACGGGTGCGAATCTGCCTGAAAGTGTCTGCCATGCCGTTCTCTCGTCGTCTCTGGCGTCAGTTTGCGCCGCTGATATTTCTCCTTCTCTTGTGGGGCGGGGCGTTCTGGCGCGTGTTATTTGCCCAGGGGTCGGAGGCGGTGGTCTTTCCGCAGGGTGATTTTTACAATCATTACTACAACTTCGCCACCTATCAGGTCGAACGCTGGTATGAGGGCCAGTGGCCGCTGTGGAATCCCTATAACGGCGCGGGCGATCCCTTTGCGGCCAATATTCAGTTGAACACCTTTTATCCGCCGCGCTGGTTCACGGCGCTGATCTGGGGCGGCGATGGCTGGCAGATTGCCGATCATATGCGCGAGGGGGCGCTGCATATTCTCCTCACCAGCCTCGTGATGTATGGCTTTGTGCGCCGCAAGACGCAGCGCATCGCGCCCGCGCTGATTGGGGCGGTGCTGTGGAGCTACGGCGGCTATTTGATGAGCTATCCCTTGCAGCAAACGGCAGTTCTGGCGGCGGCGATATGGCTGCCGCTCATGCTGTGGGGCGCATGGGAGGTGTTTCAGCCGCGTCCTATCGTGCTCGGACTCATGCTCGGCAGCGTGGGCGTCGGGCTGTCCTTGCTCGGCGGCCATCCGCAAACGACGCTGTATATGCTGTATGCAATGGCGGCTTACGGCGTTTATGTCGGGCTGACGACACTGCCGCACAGTTCGGCCCATCAGCGCGGCACGATATGGAATTTTCTCGCTGTGATGCTGCAAATCGCGCTTCGCCTGGGCGTCATGGTGGCCCTCGGGTCGGCCCTCAGTGCCATGCAGATGCTGCCTGCGCTGGAATTTACGCGCCTGTCTGGGCGGCTCAACGAGTTCAGCTATGAGCAAAAGGCGCAGGGCTTCCTGCTGGCGGATGTGTCGCAGATACTGCTGCCCGGTCTGCGTGGGGCGATGTCGCCGCTGTACGCCAGTCTGGGCGGGGCGTTTTTGGCGCTGCTCACACTTTTCCCCATGTCCTCTGATAACGCTTTGCCAAAACGCTTTCGTGTGAGCCACATTGTGCGGAA
>DAOTUR010000882.1:0-2528 GCA_034436915.1 Anaerolineae bacterium | reverse complement strand
AAACCTATCAGAGTTTTCACATATCGAGGCGATCTCAAGACATGCAAAAAATATACTCCATGTTTTGAACTGAATACGGCGCATCCTGAGTTCGTATCATTGGGATGTGCAAAGTCGAGCTAAGGTGAGTTTTTATACCACGTTTTAAAGATGCCAGACTCACACCCTTTATTGGATTTTATCGATATGCCTTTTATGAAAATATGTACGAGTCCCCTACTTTTGCGCTCACGGCGGCAAACAAGAAGTGTGCTACAATTTCGCAATAAACAGTCATCACAGAGGTGAGGAAGGCCGTATGCGCGCTGATTTTTCACTGGATTATGATGTTTTAACGATGGAACAGCCGCAAAAGCTTTATCTCATGGCGCGTTTTGCCGCGAAAGCCGAAACCGTAGAACGGGTGCGACGTCCTCTCAATATCAGTCTTGTCATGGATCGCAGCGGGTCGATGGCGGGCGCGAAGATTGATTACACCCGTCAGGCCGCGCAGTTCCTCGTGCAGCATCTTGGCCCCAAAGATATCTTTTCGATTGTCTTGTACAACGACAAAGTGGAAACGCTGTTCGGCCCGGATGTGATTCGTCAAAAAGATGAGGTGACACATCTGATTGAGAACATCCGCGTGCATGGCACAACCAACCTGAGCGGCGGTTGGCTCGATGGCTGCCGTCATGTGGTGACGCATCTTAATCGGGAGGCGATGAACCGCGTGATCCTGATGAGCGATGGTCTTGCCAATCGCGGCGTGACAGATACACAGCAGCTTATTTTGCTGGCGCAGCAGAAGCACCAGGAAGGCGTCACGACCACGACGATGGGGTTGGGCGAGGATTTCAACGAAGATTTGATGATGGCGATGGCTCAGGCCGGCGGCGGCGCGTACTACTTTATCGAAAGCCCGGAGATGACGCCCGCGATCTTCCGCGAGGAGCTGACAGGGTTGCTCAATGTTGTCGGGCAGAATCTCAGCATCATGGTTGATCCGACCTCGTATGTAACGATGGTCAAGCAGATGAATGCTTATCCTGTCGCGCTGAATGGTCGCACCCTGACCTATAGTATGGGTGATATTTTCACGGATGAAGTGAAAGGTCTTGTGCTCGAACTGTCCGTTCCGGCGCTGGTCCAGGTGGGCGAGTGCAAGATTGCCACGCTGCGTTTTGAATATGACGATGTGGGGGAAGCCCGCAGCGTTCATCAGGTCAGCCAGATGGACGTGATTGTCAACGTTCGCGCACGGGCGCTGCCCCCGCCTCCCCCCAACCCGGATGTGGAAAAATCGGTGCTGCTGCTGCAAGCGGCGGCGGCGCGGCAGGAGGCGGTCAAAGCGGCGGATCACGGTGATTATATGGGGGCCTCGCAGCATCTGCGGACGATTGCTGATTCCATCTCGAATGCTCATGTCAAGCACGATCAGCTCGATGAGGAACGGCGTTCGCTGCTGGCCCAGGCCGAGAAGATGGAACAGGGGACACACGCTTACGATGACTACAGTCGTAAAACGATGTCAACGCAGGCGTATTACACTATGACCAGCCGCCACGATGACACGATCATGCTGCGCTTCCGCGAGATTCAGCGCAAGTTGGGTGAAAAGGGCGGCGAAGGCGTTCCCTCGGCAGTCTCGAACGAGGATGTTGCCAAACAGCCCGGCATTCCCCCCACCTATTTCATCTGGAATCAAATCACTTATCCTATCAAAGGCGATTTGATGCGTTTTGGGCGGGCCTCTCACAATGAGGTGGTTGTCACTCAGAAAGGTGTCTCGCGGTTTCATTGCCAGATTCGGCGCGAGGGGGATAAACTTGTCCTCGAAGACCTGGGCAGCACGAATGGTACGATGGTTGAGGGCAAGCGCCTCGTCAGCCCGCATGTGCTGAGTGTGGGCGATGTCGTCTACCTGTGCGATGAAAAATTCGTGTTTGACCGCCGCGATTAATTGGCACACGCTGGAGACATCATGAGTAGTTCGACAGTCCATACAATGACCATTGCAGGTGTCACCCGCGACCTGCCTCTCTTTGAGATCAGGCCGGGTGTGCGAATCGCCATCCTCAATATTCTGGGCGATACCGAACTGGTGCAGGCGGCGGCGGATGCCCTCGCGGAGCTGCTGCGTGAAAAACAGATTGAACTGCTCGTGACAGCCGAGGCCAAAGCCATCCCGATTGCCCACGTCCTGAGCGTGGTGATGAAGACCCCCTATGTGGTGCTGCGTAAAAATTACAAGGTCTATATGGGCGAGGCGCTGCGCTCGGAAACGCTCAGTATTACCACCGGCGAACCTCAAACCCTCATCCTTGATGCGAAAGACCGCCTGCTTGCGAAGGGCAAACGGGTCGCCTTGATCGATGATGTGATCTCGACAGGCAGCACCTTGCAAGGAATGCGCCTGCTGATGCAGAAGGCCGGGGCGAACATCGTGGCAGAGGCGGCCATCCTCACAGAGGGAGATCGTGCGACGTGGCAGAATATCATTGCTCTCGGACATCTGCCCGTCTGGATTGACGCACCATGACGCGCCG
>DAOTUR010000881.1:0-1756 GCA_034436915.1 Anaerolineae bacterium | reverse complement strand
TTCCGCAGCCAGACCGTCAATATGCCGCTGCCCCTGCCCCATCTCGTATTTGGCAGCCTGCTCTCGCGGTGGGTGGCCTTTACGCCGCACCGCCTGCGCGATCTGCCGCAGGATCAGCTCGACATGTTCATCGCTCATCACGTCATGATCAGCCAGCATGACATGAAGACGGCCATGCTGCGCGGCAAGCAGGGTGGCAAAGAGATCGGGTTCACTGGGCGTATCACCTATGAGTTTGCGCCCAAGAGTGACCATCTGCTCAAGCACAACCCGGAGTTGGAGGAGCATTTGCAGCGCGAGTATGCATGGTTTGCCCGCACATTGGGGCTGCTGGCCGATTTTGCCTTCTACAGCAGCATTGGGCGCAAGACAACAACGGGCATGGGCTTGGCCTGTGACGGCAAGATCAGCGCAGACTGAGGAAACGAGCGTTTTTTTAGACAGTCCTTCTCACACAAGTATCCCAAATGGGGAAAGATGCCGATTATGTTGCTGAAAGAGTGCGCCCCTGTCGACACATGGCC
Organism: Anaerolineae bacterium; assembly: GCA_034436915.1. Taxonomy (GTDB): domain Bacteria; phylum Chloroflexota; class Anaerolineae; order Aggregatilineales; family Phototrophicaceae; genus JALHOR01. Next base: position 1,232 of record DAOTUR010000881.1, on the reverse strand, counting down.
CCAACGACATGCCAACCCTTCGCAAACATGGTATTATGAGAAGAGTTTAATGCTTCATAGGGTGGGGATGCGATGCGTCAACTCAATGGAATCCATATCAGCGAAATCATTCACCTGGTAGAGCCGTTCGTGCAAACAGAACACGAACGCCTCACGCTGCTTCAAATGATCTTCATGGGAGCACGCAGCAAACCAGATATCACCACCAGCGGCGGGCCGCTCGCCTTCATGCAGCATCTCATCGGGCGTCTCCTGGACTACGGCGAGATTGAGCCAGGCAAACCAGCGTTGTGGGCGTTGTTGGAAGCGATTCATCCGCAGGTGGGTTGGGACAAACAGCAGCAGATCATCCAACTGCGTGACGTCATCCTGGCGACACCCGTCCCCGTCCCTACGTCCGAGGGTGTGACATCTCTCCACCTCAAAACGCCTGTCTTCATCTCTTACGCCAGCGCGGATCGGGCCTTTGCCATTCGCTTGATTGGCGATCTGCAAGTGCGCGGCGTTCCGGTCTGGATCGACCATCTGAATCTGAAATCCGGCACCGTCGATTGGGAACAGGCGCTGCGCGAGGCGATCTCAAAGGCGTTTGCGGTGGTATTGATTGCCTCGCCCAACTCACGTAAATCGCAGCCCGTGTCCGCCGAACTTGCCATTGCCCGCATGTACAACCTGCCCGTGTATCCCATCTGGGCCGAGGGCGATCACTGGGTCGAAGCCATCACGATGGATCGCTTTAAAGCCCAGTACATGGACATGCGGGCCGAGCGCTATGCCAGCGGTTTGAACGACCTGTGCAGCGCCCTCGGTGCAGCGACCACCCCACCCCAGACCCCTGAACCAGCCCCACCGCCTGTCGATATCCCTCTCTTCAATCCCTACAAAGGACTGCGAGCCTTCACCGATAAGGACACCGCGTTCTTCTTTGGGCGCGAGATGTTTGTCTCGGCGCTGCTTGAGCGGCTCAAGGCGCAGGATCAGGCGGCGCGTTTTCTCGCCGTCATCGGAGCGAGCGGCTCCGGCAAATCGTCGGTTGTGATGGCAGGGCTTTTGCCTGCTTTGCAAAACGGGGCCTTACCCGGCAGCGCCGACTGGGTTTCTCTGCCGCGTGTGCTGCCCGGTGTGCATCCGCTGGAGAGCCTGTCGGCGGCATTGGCCGAGGCGCTGCCCACTGTGAGCATGACCGCCCTGGATGAGGATTTGCACAATCCCAACGGGCGCGGCCTGCATCG
>DAOTUR010000880.1:0-2400 GCA_034436915.1 Anaerolineae bacterium | reverse complement strand
TGCCATAACGATCCCCGGTAAAATAAAAGAAAAACACCATCGAGAGCAGCGTGATCGGAATATTCAACTTCGCCAATGGCGTGAGACGGATCAAGAAAAAGACAAAGCCCGATCCCATAAAGGAAAAGATCATGCGCTTCATCGAGACCGCGCCAAAGCCTTTTTCTTCCCGCACGAGGACCCGCGATTTGAGTTGTGCTGTCATAGGGTACTCCTCAACACATCGAAGGATGGGGTACAGCGATCTGCACCCCGATTGAGAGACACGGTTAATTGAACGACAGCATGGCGGTCAGACCGCCACCCCCGACAAAGATCAAAATAATCAGTCCCATAATCACCTGCCGAGCGGCTTTCGGGTTCTCCTGTTTCCAATCGGCAATGAGAGGCAGGGACGAGCCGAGATTCATAATCGCCAGCCCAATGAAGCCAATGACGGCGCACGAGGTTGCCACGGCCGTGAGGATGCCTTCCAGATCGGTAAAAAAGCCTTCGACCTGATTGCCCACGTCCTGCCCCTGCGCCATGACGGGTGCGGCCATGACCACCAGCACAATCGAGAGAATCAACGTGACAGAGAACCGTTGTTGAATCATGTGTAGACCTCCATAAATGTCTGATACCGGATAAGAAGACGACTCAGTTTTCCATCAACACAATGCCATATTCACGGCCTCCTATACCTAAGAGCGCGTAGGGATCGCGCCCATTCCAATCAAACGGGATGAGGACGTCATAGGCCGCGCCGGGGACCAGGTTGAGGCCCTGCCACTGCTGCGGCGCGGATCGAGCCCCCGTTGGATTGGGCGTAAAACCAAAGATCATCCAGACGTCTTCTGGCGAGACCCTGACCTCTGACGACTGCGGGTTATAAAAGCGGGCTTCGACAGACACGCTCCGCGTATCGCGCCGGATGGAGCGCACTTGAATATCGAGAGATTCAACCGAGGCCGGAAGAGGAAGTCCCTCAAATGGGAGGGCAAACGATTGGAGTGAACCCCCTGGGGCCGCCACCAACAGTCGGGCCTCAGCGGTATAACGCGGGATGACAAACCCCAGGGAAGCGGACACGGTCTGTCCGGCTTCAACCGTGCCTGGCAGCCGGCCGAAGTGAGACACGCCATCCGCATTGGGGTCGGGCGAGTAGCGGGCCCCCTCGCTGTCTTCTAAAAACCACTGATACGCCGCGAGGGAATGATCTCCATCTTCGGCATCGCTGGCGAGGCGGATATTGACATCGACCAGCCCATAGACAAAGGGGGCCGTGACATCTTCGGTGGCGGGCTGCATCGAAACGCCTGTCACCTGTAAGGCGAAATCGCCCACAGGGACGACCTGGCCGACTGTGGCGGCGGTGGAGGATGCGACGCCCAGGGTTTGCATTTCCTGCTGGGCCACATAATCGGCGATGATGACCTGTCGGGAGGCTGTGGGCATCGAAAATTCATCGGTTTCTCCGATCAGGACAAAGACCAGCCCCGGTTCCGTTTGTTGAAATAAGCGGGTGTCTTCTCGCCCGACCTGATGGGCAGCCCGGTACACAAAATCGAGCTCCTGGCCCGTATTCATGCGGAGTTTAAAACGTGTGTCTGGGACAAGAGAGTCAAAGAGTTCTTGGTTGGTCTCACTGAAGGGCACCCCAATCACCGGGCGAATCAGCATGCCGCTGATCCAGCTGACCACATCCGGATTGGTTTCAAACGACCATTCCGCCGTGTCAACCAGGCGCTGCTGAACCACAAAGACGCGTGGCGATTCAGCGCCGGGCAGAGCCACCTGGAGAAAGACGGGATAGAAACGCTGATGGGCCTCATCGCCACTGTTGATGAAGCGGTCACTTTCCAGCAGCGCCAGCGGTGTTGCCGTGGGCGTCGGGGTGAAGACAGGCGTGGGCGTGCGGGTTGGGCTGGCGGTCACGATGGGTGTCAGGGCGGCGGCAGAGGCCCGATTGCCGCGCGAGCCCACGCGCCCCATCAGAAAAATAAGCCCAAAGGCCCCCACCATAAACAGGCCCATGAGGAGCCAGCGCCGTCCCGTGCTGGACGGCAGGCGTATGTCTTCGTCATCTCCCGCCTCATCGGTCTCGTGGATAAAGGCGTGCCGCTTGGAGGGCGACACCTTAACCCAGCCTTTGACGACGGGAACCAGCCCCTCATAGGTATAGCGATCCTGGTACTGGCCGATGATGGCGAGTTCCTGGGCATCGCCCGTAATGCCCTTCTCTTTGAGAATGCTGCGATAGCGCCTGCGCAGCATGTCGGCTGCTTCTCCGGGGATCGACTCAGAGAGGGCCGCCAGCGCCTCATCCGAGAGTTGAGCGAGTTCATCCCGCGAATGATAGGTAAATTCACGACCCCCTGTGGACATCACCGCCTTGCTATTCAGCATTAGCCACGCCCC
>DAOTUR010000879.1:0-7705 GCA_034436915.1 Anaerolineae bacterium | reverse complement strand
ACCAAGACGATGTAGAATAAAAGGACAAGACAGAAGATAATCACGGACGACAATCCAAAAATGGTTTGTTCGTATTGCCCCTCTCTGAATGGGAACAGCTATTTCTTTTGAAAAGCCTTAGATGCGAATTATGAGGCCGTCATCGCAAACACAAGTATTTGGGGTTAGGAGGTAGGGGGATTGATGAGGCAGAGCGCTATCACAATCCCTGCGATCCTGGAATGCAGCAGACCCGCCAGCTTTTGAACAGGCACTGATCGAGGACGATGCAGCAGCGGCACAGCATTCCAACCGTACCGCTGACGACCTTCGTCTATATGGTCTCGCGTTCCTGGTCTCCGCCTTGCATTTCTATTCTCATCTTTACAAGTCAAGTTGTCTCCCCCATTTTGGCACAGAAGGCTCATTGCAAATTTGGGTATACTGTATGGAACGTTGTCTCACAGTGTTCAGAAAGATCTCTTGCGAAACGTGGTTGAGAGAGTTGTTGTCAACCCTGAGGGTGAAATAGAACGGATGGATTTGCTTCCACCCTTTGCGTATCTGTATGATGTTTGCAAAAAGGTGAGCAGCGATCAAAGAACTTTAGAGAACTTCCCCAGAATCAAAACAGGTGGCTCTAAAACCACCTGTTTGACTGCAACCCTCGAAAGTGCCCCCGGTAGGAATTGAACCTGCGACCCACCGCTTAGAAGGCGGTTGCTCTATCCTCTGAGCTACGAGGGCATTTAGCTCTGATAATAGCATGAGTCGTCTGTCTGTGGCAAGACGCGAGAATAAATGAATAAATGCGCCGGGCTGATTTTTCTATGGCGCATGAGCGAACAAATTTTCGCTTCTAACGATTGAAAATTTGCTTGAAATGTGCTATACTATAAAGGAAAGAGACCACACATGATCATGCCGTGTTTTTGTATAGCGATGGCATGATTTGTTTTGTGCAATCACTCTGATTTCTGGGAGTTCATATGGTAGAGAAGCAAATCCAGCAGCAAACCGATGAGCATGTTCGTGCCCTTGATCCGCTTGAGCATGTCCGGCTGCGGCCTGGCATGTACGTCGGCGGTGTCGATGTTCAGGCGCTGCATCATCTGGCGTATGAAGTGGTCGATAACGCGATCGATGAGGCATTGGCGGGTCGCTGTGACCACATTATGGTGACGCTGCACGACGAAAATACCGTGTCTGTGCGCGATAACGGCGGCGGTATTCCGGTGGGGATGAACAAAGACAAAAATCGTCCGACGCTGGAAGTTGTCATGACAGTGATCGGTGCTGGCGGTAAGTTCGGAACCGGGGCCTACAAAGTCAGCGGTGGCTTGCATGGCGTGGGTGTGAGTGCTGTCAACGCGCTCTCCGAACGCATGAAGACCACCGTCTATCGTGAAGGCTATGTCTGGGAGCAGGAATACGTCCAGGGGCGTCCCGTCTACGATATGCGTCAGGCGCGGCCTATGGAGCCGGATGAGCCAACAGGCACAGTCCAGACCTTCAAGCCCGACTTCACGATTCTGGACCAGAACGATTTTAACTTTGAGACAATGGCCCATCGCTTCCGCGAAATGGCATTTGTGACGCGCCGTGTAACCATCACCCTGCGTGACGAGCGTGTCAAGCCGCTGCCCCAGGAAGTCACCTTCTACTTTGAGGGCGGCTTGAAATCATTTGTGCGCTACATGAATCGTCATCGCACGCCGCTGCATGAGGCGATTGGCCTTGAGCGTGAAATGGAAGTGGAAGGCAATGGCGATACCAAGAAAGCTTACAGCGTCGGCGTTGAAGTCGCTCTGCAATACACCGACAGCTCCAACGTCACCGAAATTGCCTTTGCCAATACGATCCACACGCCTGATGGTGGCACGCACCTCACGGGTTTGCGCTCGGCTATCACGAGTGTGATCAATCGCTATGCCCGCAAGATTAGTCTGCTGAAGGAGAAGGATTCGAACTTCTCCGGCACGGATGTGCTGGAAGGCATGACCGCGATTGTCAGCGTCAAGCACCCCAATCCCTCGTTTGAGAGCCAGACGAAAGTAAAGCTTCTCAATCCCGATGTGCAGGGCTTGGTGTCGCAGGCTGTGACAGAAGCCCTTACGGAATTTCTGGATCTGAACCCCAAGGAAGGCCGCCGTATCGTCGAGAAGTGTATGACGAGTATGCGTGCCCGTGAAGCGGCGAAGAAAGCCCGCGATCTGGTGCGCAGCGGCCCCAGCCTGTTGGAGAGCAGCACGCTCCCTGGCAAGCTGGCAGACTGCTCACGGCACGGCGCAAACAGCGAAATTTACATCGTCGAAGGCGATTCGGCAGGTGGCTGTTTTGCTGGTGATACCCTGGTGGCATTGGTCGATGGGCGTCATATCAGTTTTGCCCAGCTTGTTGAAGAGCAGGCGGCAGGACAAACGCACTTTGGCTATACCATCCGTCATGATGGCACTGTGGGAGTTGAACGTCTGATTCATGCTCGTGTCACAAAACACGATGCGGAAGTCATCCGTCTGACTCTGGATAATGGTGAAACATTGGTCTGCACGCCGGATCATCGCTTCATGCTGCGCGATGGAAGCTACAAGGCGGCGATTGATCTGACGACGGATGATGCTTTGATGCCGCTTTTTGAGCCGACTGCAATGCAGTCCATTCAAACTGTGACACTCGGCAATCGAGAGATGGTGGCAGAGGCTGTACTGACTGCTGATATGCCCTTCATTGCTGTTTCGCAAATCGAACGGCTGCAAGAACGTATCGATGTCTACGATGTTGAAGTCTCAGAGACTCATAACTTTGCACTCGCAAGCGGGGTGTTTGTCCATAACAGCGCCAAGCAAGGTCGTGATCGTCATTTCCAGGCGATTTTGCCCCTGCGCGGTAAAATCCTGAATACGGAACGTGCTCGCCTTGATAAGATGCTCGACAACAACGAAATCAAGGCGCTGATCTCGGCTCTGGGGACGGGCATCCACGAAGACTTTACGATTGAGAAGATCCGCTATGATCGCGTCATCATCATGAGCGTGGCAGGTGATGAACCGACGCTTGTGCGTAATAAACAGTCTGCGGAAGTGCGCTTTGTCAAGATTGGGGCATTCATTGACGAGTGTCTTGCTGGCATCCATCGTGCCGATGATTACGAGGTCATGTGCTTCGACATCAATACGCATGAGACACATTTCAGTCCGCTCAAAGCGGTGATTCGCCACCCTCATCATGAGGCTATGTATAAAATCACCACTTTGTACAATCGCTCGGTCAAAGTCACCTCCTCGCACAGTGTCTTCGTGTATGAGGACGGTGCGGTGAAGCTTAAAAAAGGAAATGAAGTGCGTGTTGGTGATATAATCGTTGCGCCACGCCGCATTCCACGCTCTGAAGCCGCATCGGCACACGTTGATCTGCTCACGACCTTTTACAATGCAGATCTGGCGGATTCGCTTTACGTGCAGGGGGCCGCCGTCACGAGGATCGCCAAAGCCCGCGTGCTGGCAAAAATGAGTCATCCGCATCTGTGGGCAGAACCGCATGTCCAGTTAAATCTGGACTCATGGCGTATGCTCATGCGCCATCGTGAGCTGAGTGACCTATCCCAGAAACAGGTGGCTCATGCGATTGGTGTGAAGCAGCCTATCACCATCAGCCAGTGGGAGCGCGGCATTCATCGCCCTGTCCAGTCCAAATTTGAAGCTTATCTCAATACGATTGGGTGGGAAGCGCCTTTGCCCATCGTGTTAGCCCCGTCGCGCCTGGATGATCTGCGACAAGGCCAGGACAACAGCGGGAATGTTCGCTGGCGCGAGATCAGTGATTACAAGCCACTGGTCGACTTTACCGCTGATGAATTGACACTGCTTGATAGAGATGTGCAGCTCGTGCCACAGGCCCATGTTGAAAAAGCCTTTGATCGTTATCTGCCTATCAACCATGATCTGATGTGGTTCCTTGGTTGGTATGTGGCGGAAGGGACTCTGAGCGCCCATCAGGTGAGCCTCAACATCGGTGCAAAGGATAAACGTTTTATTCCGCAACTGAGTGATGCGATCCAGCGCCTCTTTAATGAGACACCGCGTTGCTATCATGATCCTGATAGTGATGGCATCAAGTTGTACTTCCACAGTGTTATGGCAGCACGTCTTTTGCAAGCCTGGGGGGTTGCCCGTGTTGCTCATGAGAAAATCCTCCCTGAGATTGTGTTCAGCGTATCGGAGGATTTGCAGCGCACGTTCCTTGAGGGTTACTTCCTGGGAGATGGCGCAACGAGTGGGCAAAATGTCAGCTTTACGACCAACTCGCCATTGCTCAAGGATGGCCTCCTGTACCTGCTAGGACAGCTTGGTTTAGTCGCCACGCACACGATGTTCGCGCCAGGAGAGAATGCGCTCGTTCAGACACGCCATCCTTACTATACAATCACGATTTGCGGTAAGGAGCAGCTGGAGGTCTGTCATTTCCTTTGGCAGCAGCACAGCAACGCTGCCAAAGTACAGGCTTATATCGATAAGCCCATCCGCCAAAAACAGAATTTCATTTCAATCAGTGACGATCTGATTGGCTTAGAGGTTCTCGAGGCACAAGAGGTGGACCTTGTGGGAGACTACGTCTATGATTTCTCGGTGGAAGGTGATGAGAACTTCATCTGTGGCACAGGTGGCTTGTGTGCTCACAATACCGATGCGGATACGGATGGAAGCCACATCCGCACCCTGCTGCTGACCTTCTTCTATCGCCATATGCAGGCCATTGTGACGCAAGGGCATCTCTACATCGCACAGCCGCCGATCTACTTGCTCAAGCAGGGCAAAGATCAGCGCTACATCTATCCCACCGCAGGCATGTCGGAAAGCCAACTGCTGGAGAAGGCCCTGCGCGATTACAAAGACCCCTCCAAAGTGGGCGTGCAGCGTTACAAAGGTCTGGGCGAAATGAACCCGGAGCAACTGTGGGAGACCACAATGAACCCCGAGCATCGCGCCTTGCTCAAGGTGACAGTGGATGATGCCGCTGAAGCCGACAGCGTGTTTGATATGCTCATGGGCAGCAGCGTGCCGCCGCGCCGCCGCTTCATCCAGACCAACGCTAAACTGGTCAAAAACCTCGATATCTAAAGCGGATACACAAAAAGGGCGTTCCATACGGGATGCCCTTTTTGCGTCGATCTCTCCTCACACTGAGGTTCTCTCATGCCCCTGCGACACAAAACGGATTTCCCTTTACGGTTTCAGCGCTCCAACATCTCATCATCCTTGATCTGAGTGCGCCTGTCACGTTCTTCATCGGTGAAAATGGATCGGGCAAATCGACGGTGCTGGAGAGCCTGGCGCTGGCCGCCCATCTGCTGACGGCGGGCAACGAGAGCGTGGACGGTGATCCAACCTTGCGTGCTCTGCGCCCACTTGCGAAATGCTTGAAGCTCGTGTGGTCAAAGAAGGCGGTGCGCGGCTTCTTTTTGCGGGCGGAAGATTTCTTTGGCTTTGCCAAGCGCCAGACGCATAGGAAGGCCGAGATGGAGCAGGATATTGAGGATATGCACGGGAAGACTATGCGGCAGCTTTGCAGACACTCATCATGCGCGGCTGGTTGCACGATGTGGATGGGAATATGCACGTCACTGAGGAAGGACAGATTGTGTCTGAGCAGGTTGAAGCGCTCACTAATAACTATTTTTATGCACCCTGGCTACAATGGGGGAGTGACGAGGCAGAGGAGTTGTCAGCGTTGGTCGCACAACTCGTTCAAGAACTCAAAGATTTAGAAACAGGGGAAAACCGCAGCCGATCATCTCAGGTTCGGTAGAACCTCTGTCCAGATGCCAAAGAGACCGATCAGGATGAGCAACACGCCGGAGACACGGGTTAAAACCTGATAGTGACCTGTGATCCATTGGGTGAAGCGTTTTTGCAGCGGAATCGCCACAAATGGCAGGATGACGAGCACCCATCCAAAGCCCAATCCAAACGCCAGGAAATAGAGCAGCCCATCCGTCAGCATGGCAAAATTGCCCGCCCCCAGCAGGAAGGCGCTGGTGATGAGCGGGCCTGTACAGGGCAGTGTCATCGGGCCAAGTAGCAAGCCATACACATAGGCGGTGACGAAGACATTTTTGAAGACGGGGATTTGGACGATGCTCAAACGTGTGAAGGGATTGATGCCAGCGAGCATCATCACCCCAAGCAGGATGACAATGCCGTAGATGATGGGCAGGAGCACTGACAGCAGGTGTCCAAACGGCTGATTGAGCAGATACAGCACGAGGCCGATCAACAGCATCATGCTCAGGACGCCAGCGAGGACAAGAACCCCAAGCCAGCGCCCGCCTTTTTGCGCCTGAGCGCGTTCGCTGCTGCCACCAAGAAAAGCGATCAGGCTCGGATACAGCGGCAGAAGGCATACATTGGTCAGGATGGCTTGATTGCCCAACAGAAACGCTTCGAGATACTGCCCCATACCGATTTAGCTTTCTGACTGAATGAAGCTGACAAGATCATCGGTTGACATAATGCCTGTCTTTAAATCGGTTGTGGAGCCATCGGCACGAATGATGAAATGTGGGGTTGCAGGGGGACTGCTGATGCTGCGTCCGAACGTGTTCACCAATGCAGCCAGCATATCGGGCGTCATGACCGCGAATGTCCAGTCAAAACCCTGTTCCTGGGCATAGGTGGCGAGGTCAGCGGCGGCAATATTTGTTTCAACGCTCAGGCCAATGAACACCACATCTTTGGCGGCGCTCTGATCCTTGATTAGTTTGACATTGCCCAATTGCTGCCGACAGTTCGTACACCATGTTGCCATCGGCTCAACGTATACAGTCTTTCCGGCGAAATCGGCCAGTGTAAATGACTCACCTGTGCGGGCATTGACGAGCGGCAGGGTCTTCCAATCGGCCTGGCTCGCCTCAGCAGTGCCTACTGCCGCCTGATCCACTGCTGCCGTCCCTGTGACGATGACCTGCGCGGATGAAGGCGCTGTATTTGTAGAGCACGATGCTAACAAGAGGGCCGCGAGCAGCATCCCGATATACTTGATCATAAACATCTCCTGAAATTCTGTTTGCGCTTATGACCTCTATTCTTTCCGATAGTTCTCTCTAATGTCTTACGTAGCGATGTGCGAGGAATGTTAGGGACACGGCGGGCCGTGTCTTACGTGATCCCATCATTATTTTTAACAGTCACCTTCTTATACAAAGTGAAACGGCATCGCATTTGGGATTTCGATGGCCTGCTCAATGTGAAATTCCACCACGCGCTGTGCGCCGGGCAGGACGGCAGCACGTTCTGCCTCCCAGATGATTTCCGCCCGTCCCGTGAGCTGAAGCGTTCGCCCCTGCACAAAATCAAGGAAGAGCAGGCCAGAGTGCGGATTGGCGACAATATTGCCGAGCGTATTGAACATGGTGTTGCCCGCATAATCCGGGAATTCCAGCGTGGCCGCGTCAATGACGTGGACAAATCCGCCTGGCCCGCCGCGATGTGAGGCATCAGCGCCTGCGTCACTATTGGCGCTGGCGATGAAAAATGTATCTGCCTCGCCAATCCAGCGCTGCTGTTCTGCTGTGAGCACATTGTTCTGCTGTGGTGTAACCTCATGGGCCTCATGCTGGATAAACGCATCGATCTCACGCGGTTGGATATACTTGGGGCAGTTGGAGTACGCCTGCTGAATTGTGACATAAACACCATCCGGGTGAATCTCCGCTGTGCCATTGAGACGG